>DAOUYY010000200.1 GCA_030665885.1 Fidelibacterota bacterium | reverse complement strand
TCTGTTGCAAGATTAATAGGAGCCCCTCCTGGATATGTTGGTTATGATGAGGGAGGACAACTCACGGAAGCAGTCAGAAGAAAACCGTATTCTGTTATTTTGTTAGATGAGATTGAGAAAGCGCATAAAGATGTTTTTAATGTTTTTCTTCAGGTATTAGAAGATGGGAGACTGACAGATAACAAAGGAAGAGTTGTCAATTTTAAAAATGTTATAATTATCATGACCTCAAATCTTGGTTCACAAGTGATAATGGGGCAAACTTCCGGTGTTAATGAGGAAAATGTAGATGTTATATATGCTAATATTCAGGAAACAGTTTTATCTCAGCTCAGGGAGTATCTTAGACCAGAGTTCCTAAATCGTGTTGATGAAGTGATCGTTTTTAGACCTTTATTACCTTCTGATATTGAGAAAATCGTTCAATTACAGTTCAATAGACTCGCTTTACGAATGAGGTCAAGGGGAATTGATGCAGAGTTGACTGATGAAGCAAGATCAATAATAGCAAGAGCAAGTTGGGACCCTGCTTATGGGGCAAGACCTGTTAAGAGAATGATACAAAAACATATTTTAGATCCACTTGCTGGAAAAATATTAAAAGGTCAATTTAACAGTGGTGATAAAATTAATATCATTGTTAAGAATGGTGAGATAAAATTTGAAAAGACGTAATTTATCTCTGGAACATTTTATTTTTATAAACCGTATAAGAAAATTTAGTATTTCTGTTTTGTGTAATTGAGAGAAATGAATAGATTTACGTCTGAATTTTGTGAAGATATATAAAAAATGAAATTTTAAAACACTAAGAGAGGAAACAGACTTATGGTGAAAAAATTAGTTGCGGTTTTGTTATTAGTGATTTTGATGGTTTTTACAGGATGTGGAAGAAAGCCTTCAAAAACTGCTCAAGGGTATTGGGACTCTGCTGTTATGCTATTTGACGGTGAGAATTATCAGGGATGTATTGATCAATATCAGAATCTTATCAAGTTCTATCCCGAGGATACTCTGGTTATTAGAACCCTTTTTGCTATGGCAGAAATCTATAAGAACAATTTAAATGACCTTGATAATTCAATTGCTATTTATAAAAAGATTACTGATCAGTATTCAGATTCTGAAAAGGCTCCGAATGCAATGTTTATGATTGGATATATCTATGCAAATGACCTTAAAGATTATGATAAGGCTAAAGAGAGCTATAATAAATTTTTGACAACTTATCCTAATCATATGCTTGTACCTTCTGCAAGATGGGAGTTGCAAAATTTGGGCAGATCTTTAGATGAAATACCTCAATTACAGGTTATTACTAAAAACGAAAAATAAGTGGAGTTCCAGGTATGGCATTTAACCTGTCAGAGTTGAATGAAAGAATACGGAGTGAAAATTTATTCGTTACTTCAATTCAGCAAGAAATAGGAAAAGTGATAGTAGGCCAGCATGTGATGGTCGAACGCCTGATTATTGGTTTATTATGTAATGGACATATTCTTCTTGAAGGTGTTCCAGGATTAGCAAAATCTCTAACAGTGAGTACATTATCCCGGACAATTAAAACATCATTTAGAAGAATTCAATTTACTCCGGATCTTTTACCGGCGGATTTAATTGGTACTTTAATATATAATCAAAAAACAGGTGTTTTTGAAACTAAAAAGGGACCAATTTTTAGTAATATCATATTGGCGGATGAAATTAACCGATCACCTGCCAAAGTGCAGTCTGCATTATTAGAGGCTATGCAAGAACGCCAGGTAACTATTGGTAAAAAGACTCATGATCTTGATGATCCTTTTATGGTTCTTGCCACACAAAATCCCATAGAACAAGAAGGCACATATCCACTGCCGGAAGCCCAGATAGATCGTTTTATGTTAAAAGTAGTTTTAGGATATCCGAATAAGGAAGAAGAGCTGGAAATAATTAAAAGAATGGCTAATACTAATGGAAGTATTAAGGTATCAAATGTTGTTTCTCCTGAGGATTTGATGCGTGCTCGTAAAGTTGTTAATGATATATATATAGATGAGAAAATTCATCATTACATTACCGATATTGTCTTCGCCACGCGGGAGCCGGAATCGTATAATCTTACCGATATCGGGGACTTAATAGAGTATGGTGCATCTCCGAGAGCATCAATATACCTGGCAATGGCTGGCAAAGCGAAAGCATTTATTCAAGGACGCGGATATGTCACACCTGAGGATATCCGTGATATTGTTTGGGATATTCTTAGACATCGTATTATTCTGACTTTTGAGGCAGAAGCTGAAGAAGTTACTACGGTAAATATCATTCAGCGTATAATTGACACCGTTGAGGTTCCATAGTTAAAAAGGTCAATTGCTTTACTGTAATTAGAAGTCATTGATTGTCATATTTTCACTATAAGATG
Organism: Fidelibacterota bacterium; assembly: GCA_030665885.1. Lineage (GTDB taxonomy): Bacteria > Fidelibacterota > UBA2242 > UBA2242 > UBA2242 > BS750m-G69. Next base: position 2,238 of record DAOUYY010000200.1, on the reverse strand, counting down.
ATGAATGACTAAACATGGAGTAATGAAGTGTTGGAGTAATTGAGTTATTATTGATTATTTAACAATAGAAAATCAACAATAGACAATTAAATGATACCAAAAGAAATTCTAAAGGAAGTTCGTCAAATAGAATTACGGACTCGATATCTTGTAAATGATGTTTTTGGCGGTGAATATCATTCTGTTTTTAAAGGTCAAGGAATAGAGTTTGCTGAAGTACGGGAATATCAATATGGCGATGATATTAGGGCAATAGACTGGAATGTCACTGCCAGGTATAACCACCCTTATGTAAAGGTTAATGAAGAGGAGCGTGAACTTAATGTAATGCTTGCAGTGGATGCCTCCAGGTCAGGTGCTTTCGGATCGCATGATAAATTCAAGTCTGAAATAGCGGCAGAGATATGTGCGCTTTTGGCTTTTTCAGCAATTAAAAATAATGATAAAGTAGGACTGCTGGTTTTTACAGATAATATTGAAAAATATATTCCTCCGAGAAAAGGCAGAGGACATGTTTTAAGAGTTATTAGAGAAATTTTATATTTCAAGCCATTATCGTATAAAACAAATATTCGTATCGGTTTGGAATATTTACTAAAAGGACTTAAACGCCGTTCTATAGTATTTGTTGTGTCTGATTTTGATGATGAAAATTTTATCAAACCTTTACAAGTCTTAAATCAGAAACATGATGTTATCGCAATACAGATTTTGGATAAACGTGAAAAGGAACTCCCACCTGTTGGACTTCTCAAGCTTCAAGATGCTGAGAGTCTTGAAGAGGTTTGGGTAGATACTACAAATCGTAATTTCAGGCAGATATATACAGACTTAATAGAACAAAAGCGTCAGAACTTTGTTAAAGAAACGAAAAGTATAAATCTTGATTTAATTCAAATTGATACTTCAGAATCTTATGTAAACCCGCTTGTTAGCTTCTTTAAAATGAGGGAAAAACGATTCCGTTGATATAAAAGGCATGAACCAGAGAGTTTTGTAAAACGTATAATGATACCTGACAATCATTTCAAATATCAAATATCAAATATCAAATATCAAATTTTCACATTTAAAGTAAAATATTCCATTTTCATCAGTTTTTTATTTTTTACCAATTGGTGTTTAGCAGACGATATCCCTGTGACTATTAAAACGGAAGTTGATACAACTATTGCCACAATCGGTGATAGAATACAACTTACAATTAATTTATTATATCCGGAGGGGACTGTTTTTGAGTTTCCACAAATAAAAAAGAGACTTGGTGAATTTGAAGTGGTGGATGAATCTCTTAGTAAGCCGGAGAGGTATAAAAACGGTTATGAGCAGAATTGGGATCTTGTTATAGCGATTTTTGACACTGGTAGGATTGCTATCCCGTCTCTTGAAATAAAAGCCAGATCAGCTTATGATTCTACGACGGTTTTAAGTTTTAAAACAGATTCGCCAATAATAAATGTTATTTCTGTACTTCCACCAAACACAGTGGAGCCCAAGGATATAAAGCCGCCATTTCCTTTACGTACAGTTATTCCATGGGATATAATTGTTTTTGTTTTGCTTATTATTTCTATAGTAGTCGTCGGTATTTTATATTATCGAAGGTGGGAAAAAATTCACCCTCAAATAGCTTTTGACGAGAGTTTTTTAGAACCGCCGCATGTTATAGCTTTTGATAAATTGAGTCGCTTAAAAGAAGAAAGTTCTTCAACCACTGATGAACAGAGAAGATATTATTTCTCTCTTTCTGAGATATTAAGAGAATATCTTGAAAGGCGGTATTTTATCAGGGCGCTTGAAATGTCAACATTTGAGATTGTGGAAGCCTTTAGGGGTGTTAATATTAATGGAGGCATAGCAGAGAAATTTGAACAGGTCTTTGGGGAATTGGATCTGGTCAAGTTTGCTAAACTAACACCAGCGATAAGTGAGATTCCAATTGTTTGGGAAAAAGTTTATAGCTGTATTGATAAAACGAAACGTGAACCTTTAGTAGATAGGAGGCTAATGTGATTGAGGTTCGAAATCTTGTAAAAAATTATGGGGATGTGAAAGCAGTAAGAGATATTTCCTTTACTATGAAAAGTGGTGAAATTCTCGGTTTTCTCGGTCCAAATGGTGCCGGGAAAACTACAACTTTAAGGGTCATAACATCCTATCTTTCTCCCACGAGTGGGAATGTGTTTGTGGATAATTTAAATGTCTTAGATAACTCGATGGAGATTCGCAGTCTCATTG
>DAOUYY010000191.1 GCA_030665885.1 Fidelibacterota bacterium | reverse complement strand
CTGGCTGTATCTTGTATGAAATAGAAATTTCCATAACCCTAGTTTTAGCCTACTAAGAACAGATCGTGTTTTGTTAGACACAGGTGGATGCGGTTGGAGATCCTTAAAGGCTATACGAAATCCGTATCTATTTAACAGTTGCACAACATCTTTATAACGAAAGTAAAATGGATGAGAGCCGAACCACTTCAAGATGATAAACTGTCCTATAAGACGTTCATGAATCAGACTCAAGAGGTGACCAGCCCAGCTGTGAACATCGATTCCAAGGAATAATACGCCGTTTTTCTTTAAAACGTACTGAATTTCCTTAATAACAAGCTCTGGGTTCATTGTGTGATCAAGAACGTTGTCACAAATGATAAGGTTAAATGTTTGTGCACGAAATGGGAGTTGTTCACCTTTTCCACAGATAGTTTTTACTTTGGATCCAACTTGCATCGATGAAAATTTGCGATGATAAAAACCGGCAAGTGAATCTATGCCATACCGGTCTCCAGTGTTAAGAAAAAATCCAATACCATGAGGTCCCGAGCCAACCTCAAGAATCCGATTATATTCCGTGAGTGTCAAAAAAGGGGAGAGGAGATTACAAACTCTCTTAGAATGAATTGACCTACCAAAGATAATGTCTTTCTCATAGCCGCAGATTTGCAGGGCTTTCTGTTGCTGATAAGTACGTTGGTACTGTTGCGCTATTAGCCAGCGTTTTTCTGAGATACCTCGTATCATATACTATATATTTTTCCTGTTGTGTCTATTCTGTCTTAGGCATGAATGTCCATTTAATAAACCAGGAACTACTGTCGGGATCTTTATCTAAACATACGATACCACTATTCTGGAATTTAATCACAGGCTTATCAACTGATCCTGTTATCAGGTATGAAGTAAGTTTTTCCATAAAAGGCAGATGACCTACAAGCATTAGATTGATTTTACTATTTAAGGTATCAGCAAACACTTTAACATCATCCAAAGGATTTAATCCACTGCTTTCTTGAATTCCTTTTTCGGGCTTTAATGCGGATGCAAATATTTCAGCAGTCTTTCGAGCCCTTTTTTTTCCGCTATGTTTAATTATTGATATATGAATTCCGTATTCCTTTGCGATATTTGCGATACGTTTTGTGTCTGATATTCCTTTTTCCGAAAGACCCTTTTCAGGGTCTTTATCTTTTGGTAAGCTCTTACCATGTTGGACGAGAAAAAGTGCCATATTACTTCTCCTTAATTATCCTACGTTGCTCATTCAATAATACACAACAAGATAGTAAAATTCAAGATATATAAAGCTGTAGTTCTCTTGAAAATTGAATATTTTTTGTAATCCACAATCAGGAGTGCCTCATCTCAAAGATTGGATTTATGTATTGTTATCACTATATTTTAAAAAATAAATAAAGAGATTAATTGATATGAATTTTTTTAGAATTATATTTACAGAGATTTAGTAACAAGGTTTTTTCCGTTTTCTGTAATTGTGATTTTAATCACCACATTTTAATGTGAAATTATTTATTGACTATTAAATTTTGATATGTAATTAATGAAAAATTCATGTTCTATAAAAATAAATTAGAATAACAAGTAAGGAAAAATTTATGAGGCAGATCAGAGCATTTTTGATTTTTTCAACAATTATTAGTACAGTTCTATTTGCTCAGGAAAAGTTTAAGTTAGATTCGCCTTCCGATATATTGCAAGTAGATAAAGATACTATTGCAATAGAAAAAAGTGAGAAGTTAGCCGTTGCTATTTTGAAGCTTGATGGAAATAATATTACTGAAGCTGAGACAAAAGCACTTTCTGATAGACTTCGAATTGAGATATTCAATGTCGGTGTATATGAAGTTATGGAACGGGAAAAGATGAACAGAATTCTTGATGAAATGCAGTTTCAGTTATCTGATTGTACAAGCGATGAATGTGCTGTCGAAATTGGGAGACTGATTGGTGTAAATAAGATGATTGCAGGTTCTATTAGTAAAGTTGGTGAGTTTTATACTGTAAGCACCAGATTGATAGATGTTAAAACCGGGAAAATAGAAAACACAGCTACTGAAGATATTGAAGGTACATTAGGTATAATTTTGACGAAGGCTATACCATCTATTGCGTATCAGATTTCCGGTTTAGGTAAACTAGAGACTATACCTGTTATATCTAAGACTGCATTGAATATAAGCACCGAACCTATGGGAGCATCTATTTACCTCAATGGAATATATAAAGGTAAATCACCTCTGGAAATTGAAGTTGAACCTGGATACAAACATAAATTGAAAGCCGTTGCAGAGTCTTATGAGACGTGGGAGAAAATTTATGAGCTTCAAAAAGATCAAGTACTGGATGTGGCGGTGGCACTCTCAAAAAAGCCTGTTGAAAAAGTAGTTACAAAAAAGCCCAGGGTACGAAGGACTTATAAACAAGGTTTTAAGGTGCGTTATGTTCAGACAGGGCAGGATAAAAAAATCAACTATCAAATTCAATTGATTAATGATAATTTGTATAATTCAACAAAACTTTTTAAAGAAAAGTTGAGCGAGCAGAATGTATCATTTCCATCTATTAATTCATTTTATGGTATTGAAATTTACAATACAAGGCATGTCGATGATAATGTATCATTAGATTTTGGCTTAGGATTTTACAGGGGTGATCTGGGATTGTGGATTTCTGCTTTAGGTGATAAGAAAAATGATGATACTTTTTTTAAAGGAAATGAGCACGACTTTTCATTAGTAACATGGAGTCCGCAATTAACTTTAAATCTTCGACTTGCTCCAATAAGATATCCGTTATTTTATCCGTATTTTAATATAGGGTTTGGTTACAATTTGCTTTTTATGACTGCTTACGAAGATGAAAAATCCTTAGGTGGTCCAATCTATCACTCTTGGGGACTTATATATGGAATAGGTTTTGAAGTTAGATTGCTAAAGCCTGTCGGGGTTGCTATCGAATGGAATCGAAGAAAAATGAATATGGTTCTTATGGATATAGATAAAGTTACTGATAATTTTAAAGAATATGAATTAGACGAAATTGATATGACAGGCAATAATATCGGAGTTTCACTTAACCTTTATTACTGATTGACTAACATTTCTCACTTGAAAATAGAATTGATATTATCTTAATTTACAATATGTTAAGTCTAACAAGGTGTAAAATGTTTAGAAATTATACTTATTAGTTAGAGTTTATGAAAACAGATTTTACTGTGAAGACAAGAAACATTAACCATCGACTTTAGTCGATGGGGAGGAATAGTTTTACCCTGTACCATCCGACTTTAGTCGGTTAGAAAGGATACGCTGTATGTCAAGTCACTCATATAACAAAGTATGGCTTCATCTCATCTGGGGGACTCATGGACATAAAAAGATTATCACAAAATCCGTTCAACCCCAAATAGCACAAAAACTTTTTGACATCGCAAAAGAAAAACAATTTTTTCTCCGTTCATGCCATGTTCATAATAATCATGTCCATTCGCTGTTTGATTTACCTACAAATTTGTCAATTGAGAAAGTTTCAAAATTATTAAAAGGAATATCTTCACACTGGATCAATACAGAAAAAGTGCTTAAGCAGAAATTTCAGTGGGGCAAGGGATACGGCGTGTTTTCCGTTAGCGAATCGAGTGTTGATAAGGTGGTTAGATATATTCAGGATCAAGATGAGCATCACCGTAGAAAGTCATTCCGGGAAGAAGTAAAAGAATTTTTAGTGGCATATAATATAGAATTTTCTGATGACTGGCTACTTGACTAGTAGTATTTTAAACCGAATGAATTCGGGGTTGTGGTAAGGGCATATCACCCCATTAACTGAAGTTAATGGATAGGATTTGAAGAGATGATTGATAGTATAAAAAGTAAAATGTTAATCATCGCTTGTCTCTTTAAGGCCTGTCCCGACTCGATGAATCGGGATCAGGAAACTTATTCGATGGATAAAGTCCGTCAGTTACCGGATGGTTAATATTTGTATTTCAAACAGATTAATTAACGACTTAGTTGAAGTGAGAAATGTCAGTAATTGATTTTACAAATGATCTGGATTATCAGTAATTCATTTCTAAAATGGCAGTTGTCTTTTTAATCTATCTGTGAAAATAGCATAATATAAGCAATTCGCTATTCTCTAAACCTCTATACTGTTTTCGGATTATTTCTTAAGTAAAATTTTTACCCATAGCCTAACTATTAGCAGATTTTAGGATAAATGTTGTAAATTCACTATTGATAAATGTTAATTTAATTACAATGAGAGTAAACCTATGAAAACAAAAAATCTTACATTTGTTACTATCGTTTACATTACGATACTATTTATAGGTTGTACACCAGTTCTTCATAAACCTGAATTATACCATGATGATTATGGACCTTCTCATTATGTAAAAAGGGATAAAGCAATAGAAGAATTTCGTGCACAAGTTGATGAGTGGATTAATATCCCTGATTTTAGACCCGCAAATATTGGTATTTATATTGAAAATCCGGAAACAAGAGAGGTTATATATTCCAGAAATCCACATAAACTTTTTATGCCTGCAAGTAATATGAAATTATTTACAACTGCTTCTGCAATTGAACTTTTAGGACCGGATTACACATATAAAACCGGGCTCTATATTGATGGTGAAATTCAGGACAGCGTTCTTAAAGGTAATCTGATTATTCGTGGTTCGGGCGATCCAACTATATCCGGTAGATATAATAATGGTGATGCATTAGAAGTGTTTAAGAAGTGGGGGGAAGTTCTAAAAGAAAAGGGAATAAGATTAATTAATGGAACAATTATCGGTGATGACAATATTTTTGATGATGTCGGATTAGGTTACAGTTGGGCATGGGATGATGAAAGTTATTATTATGCCGCTCAAATCAGTGGATTATCTTTTAACGATAATTGTATTGACCTATTTTTTGTGCCATCGAAAACTGTTGGTGAAAATGC
>DAOUYY010000023.1 GCA_030665885.1 Fidelibacterota bacterium | reverse complement strand
ATTTTATGCAAAATACCGGATATGAAAATTTCAATGATTTATCCATCGCTTCTCGAACTTTTATTTCTACCTACTTCAAGTGGAAAACCCTTACAGAAAAGAAAAAAACACTTTCACGTAGGCTCGAAACATCCATATTTTTCCTCAAGAAAAAATTGAATCGCCAGGAAAAAGATATTAAAAATCTCCCAACCGCCGATACTTATCGTGAATGGGCAGATACAATTCTTGCCAATCTCCATAAAATAGAAAAAAACGCATCAATAGTAACGCTTCCCCAAATGGATGATACTTCTGAAGAAATTTCAATCCCGCTAAACCTAAAACTAACACATGCAGAAAACGCACAAAAATACTACGAAAAATCACGGCATATTGACTCTTCCAGAAAAAATTTGCTTCTTGCTATAGAGCAAACACGTAACTCTATCGCAAAAATAACATCTTCATTTTCCGCTGTTGAAAACGCTACTGAGATAAAGCATCTTCGTAAAATTGAAAAAGAGATGCCGACTGAAATACTTAGTCAAAATCTATCACAACAGGACACTATACATTTGCCATATTATAAATTCATTCTTGGTAAATGGGAAATCCTTGTTGGGAGAGGTGCTCGTGACAATGATGTTTTAACATTTAAAGTCGCCCGACCGAATGATTTCTGGTTTCACGCTCAGAATGTAACCGGCTCTCACGTTATTTTGAGAAATCCACAAAAACTCGCTTCACTTCCAAAATCAATAATTGAAAAAACCGCCGGTACTGCAGCCTTTTACTGTAAGGCAAAACATTCAGGAATTGTACCCGTTGTTTACACTCTGAGAAAATATGTCTGGAAGAGGAAAAACTCCCCACCGGGAACAGTCTCGCTCAAATTTGAAAAAAGTGTGATTGTTGAGCCTTTCAACCCTAAAAAACAGTAACCATCCATAAGGTCTGAATCTAAGCAGCACAAGTTTGCACTCGCTACTCGTAACAGAAACCAGAAAGATGGTATAGAGCAGACAGCTCCATTACTAAGGAGAACGTGTAATAGATTACATTGTCTTGAATATCGAACAAGGAATTCTGAATGTTGATTTTTGAAGTAAAATTCAATATTCGCTAATCGATGTTCATTGTTCATTATTAAACGATTCTAAAGGATTTTAATGGATTACATCATAGACAATAAAAATGGGATAAAACTGAAGATAAATTCACCAAAAAATGCAATCAATAAATAGCCCCCATTAGTAACATAAGTCCCTCTCTCTTTTATAACAGAGAAGGACTTCATTTTAGTACTTATTTTGAGTAAATATTAACCCTACTACGTCATTTAAGATTTTTTTACTTCATATTGTATCATTAATTATAAAACGACATATAGCACTAAAGTTTGTAAGTTACGTTGTAGGGTTAAATGGCTATTTTATATTTTTAATGAATTCAGCACCCTTGAGAATTGCCTTTTGATTTAATGGAACCAGTTCTTTCCGTTTCAGGACATCGCCAATAGAATCCAGAACAATTTCCTGCGACATAATTCCCAGATACTTTATAAGAGCACCTACTATAATCATATTTGCAATTTTTGTATTACCTAATTCATCAGCCATTTTTGTTGCAGGAATAGGAATAACCGTTACATCTGTCCGCGTGGGTGCACGGTCAATAAGAGAGCTATCATAAACAATTAGTCCACCGGAAACCACGCCCGTTTCAAACTTGTCAAGTGAAGGTCTGTTCATTGCAATAAGAATCGTAGGATTAGCGACCACTGGTGAACCAATTTTTTTACTGGATATTTTTACACTACAATTAGCTGTTCCACCTCTCATTTCAGGTCCATAAGAAGGTAACCAGCTCACTTCATAGTTATGACGCATTCCCATTTCAGAAAGCACGGTACCCAAACTCAGCACTCCCTGACCACCAAATCCGGCAATCTTAATTTCTTCAGCAACCAATTTCATAATGAATGGAGCTATTTTTTCAGCATCTATCCTTGTCTCTTTTATATCCAGTACCTCATGCAATTCCGAAGGCTCAACGTTTTTCCGTGAAAAATCACGTCCTTCAAACGTATCGGAAATATCCTTTTTAACGCCTAAAGGAAAGTACTTTGTCATTGTATCAGTTACCCATTTCTCTCCCTGAATCGGGGTCATTTTCCATCCAGAGGGGCAAGCAGATAGAACTTCGATAAAACTGAACCCATTCTTCTCAATCTGAATCTTAAGCGCCTTTCTAACTGCCTTGCGAGTATGCATAATTGACTTTGTATCACCCAGCATTACTCTTTCAACATAAACAGGTGCTTCCAAGGTTGCTATTATCTCACTCATGTGGATTGGATAGCCCTCATTCTCAACACTTCTACCCAGAGGAGTGGTCATAGTTATCTGACCAATCAAAGTGGTCGGCGCCATCTGACCACCAGTCATTCCATAAATAGCATTGTTAACGAAAAAGACTGTAAGTCCTTCACCACGATTTGCTGCGTTAATAATTTCCAATCCACCAATAGCAGCCAAATCACCATCACCCTGATAGCTTATCACTATACTATTTGGGTTTGCACGTTTCAAACCAGTACCAACAGCAGGAGCTCTTCCATGCGCCACCTGCACATTCCCGGTATGAAAATAATAATACGCAAATACGCTGCATCCAACCGGACTAATGAATATTGTCCTATCCTGAACACCGAAATCCTCTAATGCCTCGGCAATTAACTTGTGAAGGATTCCATGCCCGCAGCCGGGACAATATGTTGTAGTTAGTTTATCAGCGCCCGGACGTCTTTCATATACATCATAAAATACATTTGATTTCCTTAATATTTTATTCATAACAACCTCATTATCTTTATCACTTTATCATGAACTTCTTTCATTGAAGGAACATTTCCACCCATTCTATTATAGAAATAAACGGGTTTTTTACCTTCTACAGCCAGCCTGACATCATCTACCATCTGACCATTGCTCATTTCTGCTGTTAAAAAGAATTTTACCCTTTCAGCAAGTTCGGAAATTTTTCTCTTTGGAAATGGAAACAATGTGATCGGTCGTAACATCCCAGCCTTGACACCCTCCTCTCGAAGTTCATCAATTACAGAATGAATAATTCTCGAAACAATACCATAACCGATAAGTACTATTTCTGCATCATCAGTATGATATTCTTCGACCCTAACTTCTTGTTCTTCAATAATCTTATACTTTTTTTGGAGTTTAAGATTATGACGTTCCAGGTCATCCGGATCAAGTTCTATTGAGGTAATAACATTGTCTGAAGTTTCTGCAGTGCCCTTAACTACCCAGGATTTTTCCGGAATCTTTTCCTGTGCTATTGGCTCCGGAAATTCTACTGGTTCCATCATCTGACCTATAAATCCATCAGTAAGAATAAATACAGGGTTACGGTACTTATCAGCAAGATCGAAAGCCAATATCCCAAGATCACACATTTCCTGAACCGAGTTCGGAGCAAGCACTATAGTCTTATAGTTTCCGTGACCTCCACCTTTAACGACCTGATTGTAATCACTTTGCTCCGGTGCAATATTCCCGAGACCGGGACCTCCGCGCATAATATCAACAATTACACATGGAAGTTCTGACCCTGCACAGTAAGATACTCCTTCCTGTTTCAGGCTTATACCAGGTCCTGAAGAAGCAGTCATAACTCTTAATCCTGCCGATGCTGCTCCGTATACCATATTTATCGCCGCAATTTCACTCTCTGCCTGTATAAATGTTCCACCAGCTCGTGGAAAATATAATGCTGCCGCATGTGCTATTTCGCTTGCTGGTGTGATAGGATAACCATAATAAGCTTTGCACCCGGCAAGAATTGCTCCCTTCACAACAGATACATTACCTTTCAAGAATTGTTTGGGCATATAAACCTCCTTTATTATCGCAAGTTTCGAGTATTTCTTAACCTAATAACTCGATAACTTAACCATTATCCTTCGTTTATCGGTTTCAAACATTGGGTACAAATCAACTCGTCAGGATTCGTACTTTTACTATAAACCTTATGCTTCTCTCTACAATGCGGACACATCCTTATATCTGTCATCAGATCCCAGCGCTTAAAAACTGTAATAGCACCAGGTTCCGGACAGGCATAAAAGCATACACCGCATCCTGTGCAGCCTTCGCCTTTGTAAGCTGAGTTATGATAGCCATGAGTATTAAATTTCTTAGAAAGATACAATACTTTTGGAGGACATGCTTCAATACATAAACCGCAACCTTTACACTCCTCTGTATTGATTACGACATGTCCCCTGCTTGCTGCTTCACTCATAGTACACTCCGATTTATACAACACATTTCTTATTTAACAAATTCAAAGCCCTTGATTTCAAATTGCCCTAAAGTGGTCTCTTTCCCAGAGGGACTCCTTCGGAGAATCCTCTGTGATTGACACAAATTGTGGGAAATTCACACTTACAAATAGCTATATTTTTTGAAAACCTCCTCAAATCCTGTCAATGCTCTATTAATCGTTTGCTCTGAAACACAAAACGAAATCCGAAAATGACCAGGAAGATGAAAACCCGAACCCGGAGTAACTAATATACGTTTTCCCTGTAACGCTTTTACAAACTTAATATCATCGGCAATCGGACTTTTTGGAAACATATAGAATGTTCCTTCAGGCTTCACTACAACATAGCCGATTTTTTTCAGAGCATTATATAAGATATCTCTCCGTCTTTGATAAATAGATACATCAACACTCGAATCTAAAACTCTTTTTATCACTCTTTGCATCAAAGCCGGAGCATTTATATAGCCTAAAATCCTGTTACAAAAAGTTGCTGCATTAATTATATCCCCAAAATCTTCAATCAAAGGACTAACTGCAAGATATCCGATTCTCTCTCCTGCTAAAGATAAATCTTTAGAAAATGATGTTGCTAAGATTGTATTTTTATAAAAACGAAACGGCGAAACATATTTAAGCCCATCATAAACGATTCTTTTATATGGTTCATCAGCAAGAAGATAAATAGGATGGCCTATACTCTCGCTTTTCTCTAACAATAACTCACCTAATTTAGTAAGAGTCTCCGACGGATAAATACGCCCTGTTGGATTGTTTGGGGAATTAATTAAAACAGCTCTTGTCCCGGAATTAATTTTATTTTTCAAGTCATCTAAATCCGGCAGAAAATCTTCCGTAGATCGGGATTCAATCTTTACACCTTGATGGTTATCAATATAAAAATCATATTCAGGGAAATAAGGTGCTATGACGATTACCTCATCTCCTGACTCTAAGATCGACTTCAATACAACATTCAATGCACCGGCAGCACCGCATGTCATTATTATATTATTCTCAGTAAATTCAAGACCGCTTTCCCTTCTTAACATATCTGAAACGGCAATTCGTGTTTCGGGATAACCGGCATTAGACATATACCCATGAATGAAGCAACCTTTTTTATTTGCTTCATCTGCTAACACAGTATCAAATTCTGGTGGAGAAGGTAAATCGGGGTTACCAAGCGAAAAGTCGAATACATTTTCTTCACCATACTGCTTTTTTAAAATTATTCCGGTCTCAAACATTCTCCTTATCCATGAAGAATGCGTCAAACTTTCTGCTACCTTACTGGAGATCGGCATATTTATTCCATTAATTACTAGTGATTTTTAACTATTAATCTTACGTTTCTCACATATAAAAAATTTGAATTCAAATAAGATGTATAAATCAAACGTTTAGTCACGATGGAATATAAAGACAAAAACAATGCCAGCATATATTGTATAGGTTTATGTAAGAGGCTATCTATGAAATAGCCCATTAAACGAAGAGAAAAACACCTTACATTATCTAATATCTGGAAAATGTGATTCCTTTATCTCAAATTTTATCTGTAATCATTCTCAAATATCAAAACAAAATTCACGGAATTGGCTTTTAGTCCGAAAAAGAAACTACCCCATCATCTCAAATAAGTTCTCAGTTGTGGGAAAAACTTATTACAGAAATAAATACTTTAGATATTATGTCGATCACGAAGGTCAGATCGTACGATTCGTCCCAAGACTCGTATGAGTATGAACGACTCGTGTCGTCTCGGAGAGATCCCTCCGGGAAAGAGATCCTCCGGAGGAGTCCTACGTGACCTTTGGGATAGAGACTCCTGCGGAGGAAATATGGGAGGTCGATTAGAATCTTCATTCCGTACAGATCCATCCATACGGATCGTACGATATGGAGAAACAAGGCTTTTTCCATCTCAACTTTCCTAAATTACTATTCCTCTTGTCAATGTGTTTCATCATCTTAAAATACAAAATATTGCGCTATAGGGAATTTCCAATTTCGGGGGAACTTCAGCTATTACTCATTGTTTTTTCAATATCAGGTCAGGAGTTCTGACCCCATGAAATGTTAAGCTTGCGAAACTATTTCATCAGAGTTTTTCTCTTTCAAGGATTTAAACTGTTTCACAGGGTAATTTCAAAATAACCATCATATCGTGTTTTCTTACTCGTTACAAAGCCCAGCTTTGTAACTGAAATTACATCTTTCGGTCGCGACGCAGACAGGCGAAATTCGTGGTTTTCTGATGTTTTATCACTCTCGTTCCGTGGCTCCTCCTACGGAACGGCAAGTGTCATTCGGTATGTCAGAATAACATTATATACAATAAGATTCTCCAGGATGATTATAAAAAAACAGTTGAGACAACACCCAAATTTATTTGGGTGGTATGAACGAATGTTAGCCACAAACTCGAACCGATTCACTCCGTTAGATACTACTATTTTAAATAACGAATATCTGGCAGGGGTTGTTATCTCACGGGGTTTATCGGTTTATCTATTATGCTTCGGTTTCTCATATTCCATCTCGGGTAAACCGCTTACCAAAGGCATCTTCGAGAAGCGGTTATAGTTGGCGTTGTGCCGGTTGTTTCCTGCCACCACAATGAATTGTGGTATTGTCTCAATCCTGACCTGGGATAAGTCGCATTTCCCTCAAATCCGTATGGAAATTTGGACCTCCTGCTTTTGTACCTGTCTGCGTGCCTGCATGTCCTACGGACGCAGACAGGCGGATACGCACAGGTATACGAAGACAGGTCTCCCTAATTTCCCCCAACGGGGTCTCTCTGAGAAAATTTCTAATTTCTACTTCCCCCGCCTGCCATAGAACTTGTTCGGCGGGCAGGCAATTTCAAGTTTCCTCCAAGGGAGTTCCTTTGGAAAAGCCGTGAACCCCGTGAGATAGTATTGAAGATTAGTACATTTGAGCGGGATTGTTTTTATTTCTTTCTATATTTTCCCACTAATATAGGAGAAAAAATATCTAACAGGGTGAACATTTACAAAAAATCATATATCTTTGAGTCCACTTATCCCAGAGGTCACGTCCCATCCCGCAGGGATCCCGTTGGGAAAGGGATCTCTACGATGGAGGACTTCTACGAAGGATCTCTTATGAGAAAAACTAACATTTATTCTTGTTATACTGCGAAGCAACAAATTATTTCAAAAATACCACTACAAATAGCATATTGCACCTAATAAAGAATGAAATGTACAAAGATTTATACAATACATCCATCTGTAATATTTACAAAATTATCAGTATAGTCTTTAGCACGTGGATCATGGGTGATCATGATTATTGTATTACCTTCTTTCCAGAGATCAACGAAAAGTTCCATAATTTCTCTACCTGATTTTGAATCAAGGTTACCGGTTGGTTCATCAGCCAGTATGATATTAGGATCATTAACGAGAGCACGGGCAATGGCGACTCTCTGTTTTTGCCCACCGGAAAGTTCATTTGGCTTGTGATCCATTCTGTCACCAAGTGCGACTTTATCGAGAATATATTCAACTTTTTCTTTACGCTTTTTTCCGCCAATTCCGGCAAAGAGCAGAGGCATTTCCACATTTTCATAAGCAGAAGCATAAGGTAGAAGATTGAAATTCTGAAATACAAAACCAATCTCTTTATTTCGTAGTTCAGATAGTTCATTGTCATTCATATTTTTAATATTTTGTTCGTTTAATTTATATTCACCTGAAGTAGGTTTATCCAAACAACCCATAATATTCATCAATGTTGTTTTTCCTGAACCCGAAGGTCCAATAACAGTAATCAAATCACCTTTTTTAACATGAAGGTCAACTCCGCGCAGAGCTTCGACTTCTATTTTTCCGGTATCATAAACTTTTCTGATATTTTCCATTTTTATCATAATAAATCTCCGGTATTATTCATAATGTAATGCTTTTATAGGATCGATAGCAGCAGCTTTGCGGGCAGGAAAAAAACCTGATAACAACCCCACAATTCCCAGAATTGTTCCGGTACTCAAAGCCACAGTCCAGGAAAATTCCGGATTAGCAAGAATCTGCAGAGCCATATTTTTGCCGAAATCCGCACTTTCATTTGGAATACTCTGCACTGCTTTGATAATGCCATAAGCTATGGAGCCACCAATAAAACCGCCGGACAGATCAATCAAAAGCGCTTCGATAATAAATTGTGTTTTAATGAGAGATTTTTTACCGCCAATTGCTCGTTTGATGCCGATTTCGCGAGTACGCTTTTTCACCGTTATAAACATAATATTTGCTACACCGATACTGGCGATGATCAGAGTCATGGCACCAATTACCCCAAGAAAAATAGTAATTCCTGTAAATGCTTTAGCTGACATTTTTGCATTTTTGATTGTATCCCAATAATGCAAAGCGCTGTTATCATCAGGATGATATTGATATTTTAGTCCCAGCACTCTACGAACCTGTTGATTTACAAAATCAGATTTTTCTATTTCATTAACCTGATAAATTATTCGATTAACATAATTGTTATTGAATATACCTCTGAAGGTTGACGCCGGCATTACACCGACATTTGAGTCAGGACCCCCATACATTCCCATTTGCATTTTTTTCTGCATAACACCGATTACAGTGAAGGGAATGCTGTTGAGAAAAATTGTTTCTCCAATTGCGTCAATATCACCCATCAGGTTTTTTTTCAATTCATCGCCAATGAAGATAACCCGGCGACGTAACTTCATGTCATTATCATTAATGAAACGTCCTCCCGGTTGTGGAAAATGTGAACGCATATCTTCATAGCCGATGGAACTGACCCCGCGAACACGCTCGTTGACTACTTTATCACCATATTTATATGTAATTCCCCATCTGTCATATTCCCCGGCAATTATGTCAATTTCGGGGATGCTCTGTTTGAGAAAGCCACAATCTTCTTCCCGTAAACGAATCCGACGACCTTGAGGAAGACCTTTATATTCTATACTGGTTTGTCCACCGTAAAGAATGACAATGTTATTTCCCAGGCCCTTTTGCCCTTTCATCATCTGCTTAGATAATCCCTGTCCGAAAGATAGTAAAAGAATTATTGTCAATGTTCCCCAGGCAATACCCGCGATTGTGAGGAAAATTTTCCGGCGTTCTTTCTTTAATTCCCGAATGTAAAGTCTTATAAGCAGTAAATTTTTCATAAATTTATTTATTGTTTTTGCCATAATACACTCAGTGATTAACTATTTATTGCAACAACGGGATCCAAAGTTGATGCACGCTTTGCAGGACCCCAGCCCGCAACCAAAGTTATAATTGAAATAATGATAATTGTTGTAACAGCAATTGCCGGATTCAGAATCAACACCCCGACAAATTCTTCAATAGGCGCCTGATTGATTCCCCAAATTAATACTACAGAAAACAAAAAACCCGAAACCGAACCAGCTGCCGCAATTGCAAAAGTTTCAATTAAATATTGCATAAGAATTACACGTTTCTTTGCACCGATTGCACGTTTTACTCCGATTTCCGAAGTTCGTTCTTCTACAATTACGTACATGATATTTGCTATTCCAATCCCACCTACTATCAAGGTCATTACTCCGACAATACCGAGAAATGTTGTAAATCCATTAAAAAAGACATTGAGGAATTGATCTGCTTCGGTTGTATCCCAGATCGGTAAGGCTTGAGTATCTTCTTCGGAAAATCGATATTTTTTTGCCATTGCGGCAACAATAGCCCTTTTCATCTGTTCGGTTTTATTGACATCTTTCGCTCTTGCGACAAGGTTATCAACAAATCGATCACCATAAATACTCAAATAAGTAGAAGTCGGCATAAAAATAGCATCTTTATCACGACCATTATAACTTCCGTCCTGCTCTTTTTCTATTATTACCCCAACAACTGTAAAAGGTGTGCCATTGATATACATCAATTTTCCAACAGCGTCTTCATCTCCAAACATGGTTTTTTCGACTTCATTTCCGATAAAGACAACCCGACGTCTTTTTTCCATATCAATGGGATTTATAAACCTGCTTCCTCCTCTGGGAACCATATTTCTCATTTCTTTAAATTCCGGCCATACTGCATTGATATTAAAGTTTTGTTTTTTATTTTTTACCTTTACAGGAACTTGACGGGAATACTGTGGAGAAATATCATCTATTAACTGAACCTGTTCTTTCAGATATTGAGCATCATCTTTGTAAAAACTCAGGTTTCTGCCTTTTGGAAATCCTCCGTAACTAATACTTGTTCTTCCAGCCCAGATTACACAGATTGATTCGCCCATTCCGTGCATGGTTTTGGAGGAATTGGCTTTCACAGCAGCGCCAAAGGTCAATAATAATATAACAGCTGTTGTTCCCCAGAAAATACCAAAGAGGGTTAATAATGTTCTTAGCTTTTGTTTGCTCAGTTCCCTGAATACCTGGGCAATATTTTTAATAAACACTTTAACTATCCTTTATTGAATTTCTTTTGGAGGACGTTCAACAAGTAAATCTTCTTTTGTTACGCCGGATTTTACTTCTGCATTAATGCCATCGCTTAAACCGATTTCAATTTGACATTTGGAAACTGTTCCGGTAGTTGTATCTTCCACTTCAACAAATACAGAATCATTTTCAAAGGTTAGAAGTCTTTCAGGAATTGTCAGAACATCTTCCACTTTATTAAGAATAATTTTGGCGTTGGCGGAATATCCTGCTCTTAATTCAATACCGCGATCATCTACTATTTCTATTTCAATATCAAAAACTGTAGCGTTATTTTCTTTTCTGGCTTTTGGAGAAATGCGAACTACTTCTCCTTGAATGGATTTTCCCGGTAAAGCGCCGATTTCCAGTTCAGCCAAAACTCCAACACTTACTTTTCCCACATCAATTTCATCGATTGTTCCACGGAAAATAAGCTGATTCATATCAGCAAAAGTAAACAAAGGAGTTCCCGACTGGTAAGAGGTAAGCGGTACTACCGGATCACCAACATTGATAAATTTCTCGAGTACTGTACCGGTAATAGGTGATTTGACAACACTTTCGACTTCTCCGGTGAAACCTTTTTCAATAAGTGCCAGTCTATCTTCGCTTAAGTTTTTCTGTAATTGAGCCTCCTTAAATTTTAATTCATCAGATTCGAATTCAAGCTTAGAAATTAATTTTTTTTCTAATAATTCTCTTTTTCGTTCATATATGACTTTAGCATTTTTATAGGCTATATCTGTCAGTTCCACACTTCTTCTTGCTTCAGTCAATTCTCCGGGTGTTGGATCTGGCTTAATTTTTACAATAATATCACCTTTATTTACATGGTCGCCAACTTCTATATATTTTTCGATTACAATACCGGGGATTTTGGATTTGACCTGAATTTCATTTAGTGGAGTAATAGTACCAATAGCGAGCGCTTCTTCTACTATTGTGCCTTTTCCCAATATGAGCGTTTTATAGCCTTTATTATTTTTTAAGTCTTTAGTTGCAATTACCTGCTTTGTCACTACCCCAATAACAGCCAGAACAACAACTGTAATCAGGACTATTTTCCATCTTTTCATTTTAATCACCTTTATTTAATTTCGATTTTTTTCTACATAATAATTAGATAGATACTAAAAAAATATTATTGTTGTCATAAATTTCTTTAGATTGCGATTTTTTATCAAACATACATAGAATTGTATATTTTAATTATCAAATATTTGAGAGAAATCTTGTTTTGATATTAGTAGTATAAATTTATTCTGTAAAAAGGTTATGTGGAACTTATTGTTTATAATATCAGAGCTGAAAGATTCAAAACTCTTGTAAAGGGATTTCAGGAAGTGGGTTCGTATCAATTGAATTGGGACGGTAGAGATCAAAACAGTGAGATATTATCGTCGGGAATATATCTTCTTCAAATCTCAACAGGTAAGTATTTAAAAAAAAATAAGATGGTTTTTATTCGATAGGGTAAAACAACTTTGCGAAAGTGAATTTCAGTGTAATTTTTGACAGCAACCAGAGTTCTTTTCAATATGCAGATGTAACTTTCGCAAAGTTTTGCTTTTTATTCTCGTTCCCCGCATGACAGGTCGGGCAGGTGCTCCGGGATGAACTATATCGGTTGAAGAGCAAGAGCCATGCAACCAGAATAATAGATGCTTTTAACCAAATTCTTAATGCAATCCAATAATAATTAGCATCGCTATTCCGCCAATTATCTTTGTAATTTTACCCCCAATAGCTCCAGTTAATGCACCTATTCCAGAATTAACAGCACTGTTAATATCATTTTTCCTGAAATATTCAACAATAAAAGCACCCAAAAAGGCACCTATAAAAGCTCCAATTAATGAACCAATTATGGGTATTATTCCAGTTCCAACGATTGCACCTAGAACACTACCAAAAATTGCAGCTACTGTTGCGGGATTAGAAGCTCCAAATTTTTTACTACTCCATGCAGTAATCAGAAATTCAAATAGTTCCAAAGCAACTGCAATTGAAAAAAGTATTCCAACAATATTCCAATTAACACCCGGAACAGTATCAATCAATTGAAAGATAATATTTAACGCAACGATTATAAATGTACCAGGAAGACTAAAAGGAATTATTAATACTGACCCAATTAATAATAACCAATAAGCAGATAAAATTACATATTTCATAACAATTTTAAATATATGTAATTCTTTTCAAAATCGCTAAATCAACATTTTTGTGCCTCGAGCATATAAATGTCATCACAGTCGATTGACCGCTTTAAAACAAAGTACTGACTTTTTAACATACTGCATATCTTATCAATCGGTTCAAGAATATCATCACATACAGGCTCACCCACTGAGTAATGTATAGCATTTATTGCCTTTCTGCCTTGAGGGTGAATAATAAAGTATCTTCCCCCTTTTTTTAAAACACGGTAATATTCCCGAATTGCAATATTTTTGAATCTAAGATGTGGGAAAAAACAATAATTTAATACAACGTTGATCGATTCACTTTTTATGGGTAATTCTTCACCCAAACCAAGAACAATAGTGCTTTTTCCATTATTTTTATATTTATACTTCTGAAGCATTTTGAAAGCAAAATCTAAACCAATAATTGTCGATTCAGGAGTTCTGCTTTTTAATATTGATAACAAATTGCCTGTGCCGCAGCCAATATCTAATATGACATCAGAAGGGAAAAATGAAATTTTATTTATAATATCTTCAGCACTTTTTCTATCTTGATCAGAAAAATTCCACTCCCAGGCTCTTGAATCAAAAAATTCTCTTTGTCTCTCATATTCTCTAAGAATCATAAAAATCCATCAATATTTCGCCGTTATTCCAATAGTAAAAGTTCGACCAGGCATCGGAAAGCGATACATAGTTTCATAAGACGAATCTGTAATATTATTTATTGCACTATACAAATCTAAATATTTATTAACAATGTAATTCCCTCGCAAATTCAAAATCACATAAGGATTGAGTTTTACATAAGTCGGAGGAGCATAACTATAAGGATTTTCAACACTGTATAAATTGTTTATCCACTGTCCTTGTAAACTAATAAAAAATTTATTCGTAGATATATATCTTAATGATAAATCAAATTTTTCACCCGGACTCCCTGCTATCTTTCGTGAAAATGAAGATGTACTAGCAGCCCAATTAATTGCAAAATTCGGAGGAAGCAATATCTCTCCTTCCCATTCAATTCCTTTAATCTTTACACTGCCAATATTTTGATATTGTGGTGGTGGACCCATTTTTTGAATAAGATTTTCAGCATCAATCTGGAATGCAGTAAGCGCTGTATTCAAAAATCCTTTGTATCTCTTTTCGATTGTTGCTTCAATATTTTCAGAAATCTCAGGTCTTAGATCAGTCGTAGAAGGAATAAATAGATAAAGTTCATTTATTGTAGGATTCCTATATCCTTTGGAATATTGGGCTTTTATAATCCAATCATAAGGCAAAATTGTTGAAATTCCCAGAGCAGGAATAAGCTCTTTCCCTGCTACCGAATGGCTGCTAAATCGCATTCCACCCTCTAAATTAACTTTCTTGAATAATTTCTGGTGAAAGTTAACAATGAGACCCTTTTCATCTACACTTTCCTCTCTCCAATTTTCTCCGATTAGTGCCTTACCACCATATTTCCTTATATCCAAACCAAGCAGTAGACGTGTATAATCTGTGGGTTGATAAGTTTCGGTCGCAATGAATCCTGCTGTAAAATCATCAGATTTGTATCCATCATATATCTCATGATGCCCAAAATTGTAGTGCATTTTTACATCACCAATAAAATTTCCGAGTTCATGCCTTATCGTAATATCGCCGCCCCGACGTTTTATATCATACCAATCTGTGTCTGATGGAGCACTCACCTGCCGCGGGTCGCAAACTTTAAGGTTAGAAATATAGCTATTTATAAAAACTTTTAAATTATCGGAGATTTTTGCATTTACCTCAACATTGCTACTTGCAGAGGAGTATGAATCATCACCGTCTTCTCTGAAACCATCACTATCTCTATATCCTGCCGAAATCGAATAGCCCCACCGATTTCCCTGATAAGACTGGCGAATAAAACTTTGCTTTGTATTAAAACTGCCATACCTGACAGGCAGATTTATATGAAATCCCCTCTTATGTTTATGATTTGTGATGATATTAATAGCTCCGCCCATTGCATTTGAACCATATAAAAGCGAAGCCGGTCCGCGAACTACCTCAATTTTTTTAACATCATGAAGAAAATAAGCATCTCCAAGCGGGTGTCCGAATAATCCCATTATATCAGGTCGTCCATCTATCAAAACCAAAACCTGAGTGTTTGGAAAACCACCAATACCTCTCATGGAAATCTGTCCACCTGATCCACGACCGACACCATAGCCTATATTCGTCCTCTGTGTCACAAATACACCGGGCACATTTTCTGATACAATATCTAATAATGGAATATGTTGCTGCTCGTCAATTACTCTTTCAGAGATGACCGAAATAGATAACGGAATATCAGATTTGGGCATCTCAACTCGGGTGCCTGTAACGACTACCGGATCAAATGGATAAACCTTCAATGTATCTCTAATAAATGGAGCATCCCCCAATGCAAAACTGTTTCCGATTATAGCAATAATCAATACAACTTTCGTAATCAACTTCATATTCCTATCCTTTCATTTACTTTTATACACCAGGCAAATTCTTTCCTGTTGAGGTAAATGTCAGTTCACCATGTTTAACACCTCTCACTCCAATAATTCTATCTGACAAACTCTTGATTTCGGAGTATTTACCTCGTAGGAGTATTACCTCTAAACAAATATGATGATCTAGATGGATATGTACATTTGATAATATATTTTTATGATGTTCGTGCTGAAGATCATTCAGTTTTAACGAAAGTCCCGGGACATGATGATCGTAGATTAATGTTAGAGTTCCCACAACCTTTGCATTTGTATCAATATCCCGTTTGACAAGAAACTTGCGAATAAGGTCCCTCAGTGCTTCTGAGCGATTTTGATAACCTTTTTTTTCTATTTCATCATCAAATCGTCTTAAGAGTTCTTCAGGTAAAGAGACGCCAAATCTTTTTAATACACTCATAATGTAACACCAATTTTAAAATAGTAACACTGAAATGTAAAAAATATATGTAAACTTTACAAGATAAATCTCTACTTAATATTAATCCCTCAAGTTTTGGGGAATATATAGACCGAACAATAATTGATGTATTACACTACAAAAAAGGCATTTCAATGTGGTTGCACTCTTTGACAATTTGAATCTAATTTCTTTACACCATATATTTTCATCTTCTTCCTATTGGCATTATACACAAAGGCTGTTCTTTATCTGTCATATCCATAATTCTTTTCACTTCATTATCATTAAAAGCTCCGACTACTACCGTTCCAAGATTTAATGAAGCTACCTGTAAATGCACGTTTTGAGCCG
Source organism: Fidelibacterota bacterium (assembly GCA_030665885.1). Classification (GTDB taxonomy): domain Bacteria; phylum Fidelibacterota; class UBA2242; order UBA2242; family UBA2242; genus BS750m-G69. Next base: position 1,265 of record DAOUYY010000023.1, on the reverse strand, counting down.
CATGCCCAACCTCCATATGCACATATTTTATACCTCTTTCTCCATATTTTTTAGTTGTCCGTTCATAGACTGCAGAAAAAACTATCGCAGCAGCACACTGTTTTATGCATCCCTGTCCAAGAGCAGCGGTACATAGATCAGATATTTTATCTCCATCAGCAATTTTCAACAGTTCGTGCTTATGAGGTTTATACTGATAAATTCCTTCAGGAAGATCGTTCACATCTTCAACAACAATATAAACTTCAAGCGGATAGAGAGCCCCGGCAGAGGGTGCTGTTCTGAAACCTCTCCGATTTGTAATCCCTTGCGCAGCCCAAAGAAGCTGTGAAACTTCAACAAGCGTTAAAGACTCCTTTTTGTAACCTCTAACCGACCTTCTTTCTAATAGAGCCTTTTCAACAGATGTCTTACTATCATAATCAGGCTCGGGTAGTTTTATTGTATCCATAGATTTACCCCCCCCTATAGATTCGTTACTCATGATTGGCGATGATATCGCCGCCAATATAATTATCCCGCAAACTACAGTAAATGTTACAAATGCTTTTTTCATAGTAAGTTAACCTCCATTTGTTTAAAATTTATTCATCCTAAACTTTATATTGCGTAATGTGATCCGGCAAAAATAAGTTATAACTTCTGCTAATTCTCATGAAAGATATGGAAATAACGTTTTTGGTGTTTGCGAAGTGCCAAAGGCATTTTTGGTAGCGATAGCTTCCCGGAAACACCGTGTTATCTGAAGTATAAACGTATTTTTATAACATTTGACTATCAATCATAAGATAATCGAATTTTCTCATTCGCTAATACCGGCTGAATAATTTCTCTCCATTCTGGAGAATCCCATGTCCCCAACTTTGTATGCACTTTATAGTATTTCTGAGGAATTGGATGCGTCCCAATAACTACTTCTATCCCATATTTTTCATTAATGAAGTCACGAAAAAATGTTATATACGGACATGGAGGATATCCGACAATAAATCCAGTGGCAAGATGAATGATTTGAACTCCATTCTTTACCATTTCTTCTGGTGCATATTCAATGTTTCCACCAGGACAACCGCCACAAGTAGTATATCCAACCAATTCTAATTCTTCATCCTTTTTATAAATACTAAATGCTCCTTCTCTATCATGGAAAGACCTAAGACATTTGCCTCCGGCGCACATACGATAACGATCACAGATAATAATTCCGATCTTATTTTTGTTCTTCATCACTGTTTCCTCCTATTAAATTTCAACTAATAAATTTA
>DAOUYY010000225.1 GCA_030665885.1 Fidelibacterota bacterium | reverse complement strand
TCATAAGCCAATAGTGTATATTGTTATAATTGATGTAGTGACGATTCATATAAAAAGAAGTATCTACTTTCCAATCGTTGAAATCACCAATTACATAGATAAAATCTTTGAAAGGAGCAAAAAGTGATAAGACAACAGAATTGTCATCAGCATAATTAATCCCGTCAATAACACCCTCTGGCAATGCTACCTCTTTTATGGGAGGATTAACCATAATAAAAAAAGACGTTGAATCAGTTATTCCAGCGGTATCTGATCCAACTAAAGTAATCTCTTGATGACCATAACCAAAGTTTAATGCAATAAAATCGTACGTCAAAACCGAATCATTTACCCCCAAAAAAAACTCATCACCTATAAACAATTTAATAGAATCCGCTTCTGTATCAACAGTAGCAGCTTTGCCGGATATATGAACCGTATCAGTTAGACTCGTAAAAACAGGGGAACGCAGTGGATCCCCATAAGAGAGATCAACAAATGGCTCTTCTATCAACATTGTGATCCCGGGATCAAAAAGGTCATAAAATATATCCGCTCCCCCAACATCACGACCGGTTGGACCATCGGCGCCTGCACTGCGAAAGACAAAACAGATCTCGGTAATTTTTTCTCCGGGATCGGTACTGTAAAATTCGTGAGGATAACCAATAATCAATTCATACAAATCAGTAGCAATTCTGGTAAGTTGAGGCTGGGTGTTATCATTGCCCCAAGATCCAATTACATTTTGCCAACGATTGCCATTTATATTCACCCCTGTATGCGTATATACATTACCGGTATAGCCTTGCAGGCCGGCATCTCCCCGTGTAGCATCAAAATAAATCACAATCGAATCGTACTGTGTCGGGTAAGTAGGTATGGAAGTCACAACCTGTGCAAATAAGTTGTAAGCAAAAATTAAAATAATAAAAGATGAAAATCGGTATTTCATGTATATCACCTCATTCTATATAATAATTAAAGGTATTGAGACGAATCTTAATTTTCCTCAATTTTCCCTATTATTGGATCTCCAATAAACAATAACTGAATGGCAGGAATTCAACTTTCAGCTTAGAATTATCCAAAGTGAAACTAGCATCTCCAAAAAGAAGTTTTAAACTATCTCTTGTAAAATCATTCCCTGGATGGATTTCCGTTAATATTTCTCTCGCTTCCAATAATACTTCTTTATCTTTTGAAGACATATTTACAACAATAAGGATAGATTTATTACCATCAACTCTTGCAAAGGAAAAAATGTGTTTTGGTTGACTATTTTTAACTGGGATATATTTACCATAGCGTAAAACGGGATAATCCTCTCGCAATTTGATCAAAGCTGAGTATAGTTCGTAAAAACCTCTATCAGGTTTCTCCCAATCGACAACACTTTTTTCAAAAAGAGGGGGCTTTTCTGTTGCACCTACCTCCTGCCCTGCATATATCATAGGTATTCCCGGTAACGTAAATGTCAACACTGCCGCAACTTTTGCTTCTTGATTTCCTAAAAAGCCAGCAACCCTTTTCAGATCATGATTTTCACTAAACCGCATTCGTAAAGAATTTGAAGGGTACCTATAATGTTCTTTTTCCAAAACATTGTACAATTTACCAGCTGGTGCTCCATAACGTAGAATCTTATAAAAAATCCAACAAGTATTCCATGCATAAGTGAGGTGAAATCCATTTAAGTGTAAACGTGGATGAGAACCCTCTGCCAAAATCAACAAATCTGGTCTTATATTCTGCAAACGAGAAAGAGCAATATTCCAAAAATCATCGGGAATTAGTTCAGCTACATCCATACGATAGCCATCAACATCATATTCCTGTACCCAATATTCCAGAACATTCCACATATATTCTCTAAGATCATTATTATCATAATTTAAATCTGCAACATCAGTCCAATCATCGTTAGGACTAACAATTTCACCTTCTTTGTTTATTGTATACCAATCAGCATGTTCCGTAATTAAATAATTATCCCAGGCGGTATGATTACAGGCAATATCAAGAATTACCTTTATCCCAAGAGCATGAGCTTTTTCAATAAAATCCCTAAAGTCATCTTCCGTGCCAAATTCAGGATTCACAGCTTTATAATCTAAAATTGAATAGGGACTTCCGAGTGAACCTTTTCTTTTCGCCTCTCCTATTGGAAAAATTGGCATAAGCCAGATACAATTAATTCCCATTTCCCGGAGTCTGGGTAAATCGTTAGCTAATCCATTGAAATCACCTCCAGGACTATATGAACGAATATATACTTCATAAATTATCGCATCTTTCACCCACTTAGGTGAAGGTAAAGCTTCTAACTGGGAATATTCACCTTCCAGAAGTTCGTCTTCTTTTATAATAGCCTGAAGATACACTTTCCCGTTTATTCCACCGCGTCCTCCAATATCTTCGACTTTTACTACTAAGAGATTTTTTCTGTAACTATCTAATTGATCGGTAATAATCTTATAGAATCTAATCCCATAACCTATATGCTCATGAATTCTTTTTCCATTTAAATACACTACAGCATTGTCATCTACGGAATCAAAAACAAGAGCAATATTTTTATTTTTTAATTTAGGACTTAAAGTAAAAACGGTGGCATACCAACCAAAGCCATCATAATTTTCATCATTCCAGAATGAAGGAATATTTATTGAACTCCAATTAGATCTGTCCTTACTTATTTCTTTATATCCTGAAGTTTCTCCAATATTATCAGGATCATAACAAAATAGCCATTTACCATTTAATGACTGAATTGACTTACCCATATCGAAATTGCAATTGATGTAAAAAAATAGAGTGCAAAATATAATAAAAATGACTTTCTTTACTGAAAATACTTTCATCACAAAAAATTCCCAATCCTAATTCCTGAGCTGAGTAAAAAAATATACTACATTTTATTGTTTTGGATACTTTCCTCGATCATTTGGTCTAAGTTATTACCTTTTTCTGTCATCAGTTTGGTAACGGTTTTCGATACATCTTTCTTTATTCTTTGACCATACAGCGTTATATCCAGAATGATATAATTTGTTGCAATGGTTAGCACCGCCTTGTTCTGAGTCCAAATAGCCTGTTCATCCTCTTCCATGTTAGCAGGTCCCATCACCAAATCTGTGGAGTCAGAAACCAGGATTAGTTTACGATTCCAGATAGTAGAGAGTTTTTTTTCATTTATTCCATAAGCAAAAATCTGCCCCAATTCGGGCTCTATTTTATTGAAGGAAAAAATAACAATATCCACTCCCCTTTTTTTAGCAGCTAAGAGAGGTTTTTTCAATCCGATTATTTCTCTTCTCCATCCTGAAATATAAATAGATTCCTTTGCCTCATTAATCAGTGCAACACAAGTTTGCATTAAAGAATGATATCCTCTAATATTCCAAAATCCTTCCGTATCAGCTCTATTGTTAAACTCAAGGATATCTTTTGTTAGAGAAGTCAACTTTTCAGAAAAGTCAGACTCCAACCGAGACAGTAATTGTTTTGGAGATAGAGGTATATAACGACGAGGTTTATCATGAATGGATATCACTACACCCTTTGACTCCAGTTTTCGTAATATAGAATATATTACAGAACGGGGAACATGTGCTTCATGGCTAATTTCATAACCCGTTGCCGGATTATGTCTAAGAAGTCCCAAATAGGTCTTTGCTTCATAAGCTGTAAAACCCATCTTCAACATTTTACTTAGCAAATCTTCGGAAATTATATTCATATTTTTACCTCATCATTTAATACAATAAGCAGTGGCAGTGAGCAGGGTCAGTTTGAATAATTTAAAAAAGGAGTAAATAGTATAAACAATCATTACAATTTTTAAAGTATATAAAATTTTTACTAATAATTATTAGGGATAAATTTCTCCGGAT
>DAOUYY010000111.1 GCA_030665885.1 Fidelibacterota bacterium | reverse complement strand
GTCAATTTTTACCAATACCCAATCACTAAGCGTATCCAATTCCGCGTTTACAATACATTCTCCGGGACCTGTCGCAATAAAAACTCCATTTTCATCGATTGATCCTAAAGAATCCGGAATAACTGACCATTGAGCAACAGTATCAGTTTCAACTTCATTAGTATCGATATAGACGATCTGAAAATGAACAGTATCGTCAACTATTATTTCAACCTCCCCACCGACGATTTCAATTGCCGGCAATACAGTTTCTGGTTCTTCTGATTCGGCTTGCTCAGTAACAAACGTATCAATTTCAGTGAGGAATGGTCCGTTCTCAAGAGAATCAGTCACACTTAATTGAAAATTATAAGATGTTGCTGCTTCCAAATTAATCAATTCAACAGCATGTTCTTCCTGTAGTTCAGTTGAAGAGACCGATTTATTAAGGTTGCTACCCTTTCCATAATAAACAATGCCAGTGGATGGTTCATTCGTTTCCCATGAGATCACAGCTGAAGTTGAAGTAATTTCTTCAACATCAGGCCCGGCAACGATTTCCGGTGCTAAAGTATCCGCCTCTTGTGCATTGACAACGACAGCTATCAATAGAAACAAAACAATGCCGCCGACATTTTTAATTTGTAACAACTTTTTCATTTTTTATCCTTTTGTTAATTTTTTTTTACAATTAAAAATAATTATCTACCAGTTATAATATAATGATGTGTATCACATTAAGTTTCTGAGAATTTTGACTATGGACATACAACGCTTCTAAATAAATATTAAAAAGGCTCCATCCTGAAGCCTAAAAGCGTTGTGGCTCGGGATCCGGCAGCTGCCGGAAACCGCCGACATCCGACAGGAGCAGGACAGGCAGGCTTGTCCGGCTATTGACGGAGATTTTTAGTACCCTGTCAACCTCTGATTATCAGGCACTTATGGCGACAGGTCACCAAAAAGTGACCATGAGAAAAATTTTAGTAGGGGAGAGGTAGTAATTGAAATACATTGATCACTGTCAAATTAAACAGATTATAGATACAATTTCTACGCTTTACAATTAGTAAATCGAAAAGCGCATTTAATCTGTATCAAGTAGTATATGAATTACAAAAGTTTTGGAAACCCGTAACTCACTGTATATGAGCCACTTAAAGAGAAAATGACCTATTGATTTCATGAAAGATCAATATTAACATAAACTTAGAAGTCGTATTTTAAGCCATAATGACATCTTTTGTTTTAAAGGTTGTTTAACTCAAATTTGGCACCAATATATATTCTATCATATTGTAATAACCTCTTTTATTTTCATACGAACTCCTTTTCTATTTGAATATTCCATAAATTTCTGCCATCGGTTTTGCATCTTACATATATATTGAAAAGCATCAAATTTTGGTATAGCGTCAGTTTTAGATATGGCTATATTATTTAGTGACTCTCTACTCCCCTTTATATCACCTTTGGCAAGATACTCTTCGGATAATAGTTTGCATGATTTTTCAATCTTTTCCTCGAGATCCTTTTTTAAAAAATATCCTGGGTAGGGATCAAAATCCTCAGGATAGACTCTTATCATTTTTTTAACCTCTTTCTGTCTCTCAATTTTTGATCGCTCATAGACAAAACGGTATATATCTTCTCGTAACTGTAACCAAGTGGGGTATGCCCTCGGTAGTGGGAGGTGTTTAATTGATAGTTGATTGTCCAGGAAGAATGTAAACCCAAACATCCTTGAATTAATTAAGTAGTCTATATCTTCTCCTCTTGTGATATTGGGGTCAAAAGGAACAACAGCAAAAAGATCTCGATGAATAATCATGTTTCCACCAAATACAAAAGGTGTTTCTTTCAACCTTGGTTCAGTTCCAATGACTTTATCAAATGCTTCGTTCATTCTGTCATGTTGTTTCCAATATTTCATCCAGGGATGAAAGATCTTTTTTAAATGATATTTACCATCTGGTTGAAGGTAATATCCCGCTACTCCATTAACAGTTTTTCCTCCAATATTTTTACCGATGAATTCTTTGGACTTTGAAATGAATTCTGGGTCTTCAAATACTTCGTCATCATCAATTAGCACTGCTACATCTGAACCTAAGATATGTGGGATAAATATACATAAATTGCGAATGTTAGGATAACCTCGAAGTTTGAGAAGGTCTATATACTCTTTTTTACCTTCTCTTGTGAATAGATTGTGTACCTGCTTAAGTTTAGAAGATCCAAATAGCAATATCTCCACTGCTGTAGAGGAAGTGGATTTAATAATATTGGCAACTTTTTCTTCAACTTTAGATTCTATATCTTCTGAAGTGGCAATAGCAATTATAACCAATCGAAAATCTTTGTCTTTCAGTATTTCTATACTTTGGATAGTCCTGGGTAATGTTCCTTCCATATCAAGGGGAGTGGGGTGATCATAGACCGCATCACCATTCTTCCAGCCGATATTACTTTCTCTTGCCCAATATGATGGGATTACCATTGTAATCTTCACTGATCCGTTTCTATCACTCTTTTCTACAGTCAAAATTTTTAATCTCGAATTACTCGCTTTAAAATTACTCTATCGGGTTTAAAAGTCCTCTTTTAATAGCTTCTTTCCTAACGGGTCCCCAAAAACCAATAGGACGAGACATCACATAGTATTTTACTAGGTGATCCATATTTCCCGGCTTTGTCAAAAAAGTAACAGGTAAATAAATTAGCGCATTCAAAACCATCAAAATCCAGAATTGAATATAATCAGGCAGTTCAGGAATTATCCCAAATCGCGGTAAAATCCACACCACTAACCAACTCAATCCAAGATTTGCAATCCAGGCACTCAGAAAACCCCACGAATTAAACCGCCACCATATAACCTGTAATATATTAGGTAGCCAAACACCAGCAGCCATTATCCATAGGGCAAAAATCAACCATTGGGTAATCTCTTCGCCAATTATAGTTCCGAAAATAAATGAGCCAATTAAAATAATGAAGGTCGAGATTCGACCAACTCGTATAAGCTTTTTCTCACTTGCTTGAGGATTCACGTAGTGGTGGTAAAAATCACGTGTTGCATACATAGCACCCAAATTCAACTGTGTCGAAACCGTTGATAAATGAATAGCCAGTATACCGGCAAAAAGGAACCCAACCATACCAATAGGCAGATATTTAAATCCAACAATATACCATCCCATCTCATAATCGGTACCTCGCCCAAGATGTGGGTATATAACAAAAAATCCCAAAATCGCCGCCGCCCAGATAGAATTCCGGATTAAGACGAGCGCTGTACCTGCCCATATACTATATGAAGCATCCCGAACTGTTTTTGCCGACTGGATTCTCTGGGCTTCCGTGTACCAATCGAAACTGGTTCCCATCCCGAATCCTCCAATGAGTGCAATAATCATCATTGTAACAAACCAGGCAACCGGGAACCGTCCTTTACTAAAACCGGAAAAACTAAACGGGTTAATACGCCAGCTCTGGCCGTCAAAATGATTAACATCAATATTTGCCCAGGTTTGACCTTCGTCTAAAGAAAAATCAATATTAACACGCTTCCCCGTTTTGCCTGCTGTCCATATAACATTATACCCGTATCCGGCGAGCAAAGTGTCTCCTACTCCAGGAAAAAGTATTTCGACATTTTGAGACCTTTGGGGAATCACGTCTGTAACAAGTTTTAAAGTCCTATCTTCAGTCCACTTGAAAAACTCTTCATCTCTATGTTGTTGAATCACAAATGGGGCAGGACTTTGAGCATATATCTTACATGTTTCAGGATCGACTATTCTTATCGAAGCCCGGGATTGATCAGCAATTTCAGCAGGCACCTTCCATTCACAGGTGCTGTTATAAGTTTTAAGTTTAGAGATGATACCATCGGGTCCACCCGCTGCAACTACACCCCAAATGGAAACAATAACAATAATAAAAAATGCAATTACTCCTTGCTGAAAATCTGCCATAACGACGCCCCAGTAACCGGACATCAAAACATATATAGCACCAATACTCGTAAACAGCACCAGTCCAAGCCATAAGTCCCATCCAAAAAGCAAACCACAGAGCTTGCCCATCGCAATACCGACCCAGCCAAGGATAAACATATTCATAAAAACTTGCCAGCCGGCAACCCAACCACGAAGCATTTCCGAACCTAAACCACTAAAACGCAAACTTTGCCATTCCGCCTGACTATAGGCAAGAGAACGACGAAATATTTTTGTAGAAACGAAAGCGCTTACTGCACACCAGGCTGAGAAAAATGCATACCATAAGCCGGCAAAACCATATTTATACACCACCCCGGCTATCCAGATTGGTGTATCAGTTGCGGTATGTGTTGCATACACAGACGATGCAGGTAACCACCAGGGCAATCCCCTTCCCGCCAGGAAGAAATCGGACTCTGAGCGTTTCCCAAGACGATAAAAATACATCCCGAAAATAACCATTAAAAGAGTGAATGAGATCAACCAGACCCAATCTAATAATGCAAAAGATATCATAATTTTACCAAACGTAAATTAGTTTCCATTTTCCAAAGAAAATGCTTATTACTCTTACTATCTCTTTATAAAATGCCGAATTAACATCAAAGTTAATACGATCGATAAACCCAAAATGATGACGGGTATTATCACTCCAAGTATGGGAGAGCCAATTCGTGTAGCTGTGAGAGCAATGCTAAACATGGTTTTTCTCCTTTTCTACTTTGGATAACCCCTTATTTTTTTTGTAGTAAATATAGGCAAAGAACATTCCCATAAAGGAGGCGAGATAGGCGATGGTCATACCAATTACAACAGCAAACCCTTTCGTCATTTTTGATCCTCCCATTTTTGGATTTCCTCTAAACGCTTAAGATAATCCTTTTGCTTTTTCTCATACTCAGATGAAATCATCCGTAATTTTGGATCAATTACCCAGTACATCAGTAATGTAATAACAATGCTAACTCCCAGAATAATAAAGCCAGCTGTTAATAGCAGAAAAGAGAGGGCAACACCAACAGTAAGGGTGATATAAGAGATTACCGATAGAACAATAGCTATCCAATCCTCCTTTCTCCATTCATCTGCAGCTCCCGGCGTCCATACACGTCTAATCAAACTCATAATTTTCCTCTCTTTCTGCAATACACATAATAAATTGTTTATTGACCTTTTATTCCTTTGTCAATGAAAAAGGAACATCCTCTGAACTATTTCCCCACTTCTTGTTAGGCTCAGGTCCCATTACAAATTCTAGCTTGCTGCCATCTACGATAGCGGAATGAGAAATCCATGTCTTGGTATATTCCTTTTCATTCAACTTTACAGATTGTATGAACCTGTTTGATTTACTATTATTATGCGCTTCAACAATGAACGTTTTGCCATTTGGCAAATGTACTGTAGCTTTACTAAACTTTGGGCTCCCAATTACATAAAAAGGTTCGCCAGGACATACAGGATAAAAACCCAATGCGCTGAATATGTACCATGCTGACATCTGGCCATTATCTTCATCACCGCATAATCCATCCTGGTCTGGTCCATACAGTTCGTCCATAACCTTCCGGACCCATTTCTGTGCTTTCCATGGCTGGCTTGAATAATTGTAAAGATAGATAACATGATGAACTGGTTCATTGCCGTGTGCATATTGTCCCATATTTGCCTGCACCATCTCTGTCATTTCATGAATCACATGCCTGTAGGACCCAACCTTGAAATTAGGGGGATTGGAAAAGAGTGCGTCAAGCTTTCTGGAAAACGCTTCTTTCCCACCAATGAGGTTGATCAAGCCCTGGATATCGTGCTGCACAGACCATGAATAGTGCCAGGCACAACCTTCGGTGTAAGAGCCGCCCCATTCAATAGGACTGAAAGGCTCAATCCAGGAACCATCTTGTTTTCTACCCCTCATAAAACCAGTTGACTTGTCAAACACATTCTTGTAATTCATAGATCTATTTATGAATAATTCATAATCGTCTTTTTTGCCCAATTCTTTTGCCATTTTTGCTACGCAAAAGTCATCATAAGCAAATTCAAGTGTGCGCGAAACTGCTTCACCTATTTTATCTGCTGGGACATATCCAAGATTTTTAAAATATTCTATTCCTAAACGGCCACGCCCCCCCTGGTTGCTTATAACCATGGCATCTTTCACCATGGCTTCATACGCCTTGTTAACATCAAATTCCCGGATACCTTTAAAATAGGCATCTGCAATTACTGAAGCGACATGCGTTCCAATCATACAATCACGGTACCCGGGACTCATCCACTTGGGGAACCATCCTCCTTCATCATATGCATTGATCAAACCTTGGATGATCTCCGCATCCCGTTTGGGATACAAAATAGTAAAAAACGGAAATACAGCTCTAAATGTGTCCCAGAATCCAGTATCCGTATACATAAAGCCAGTGTAGATTTTCCCATCATAAGGGCTGAAATGGTAAGGATTCCCTCTATCATCAATTTCATACCAAACCCTGGGAAATAGCAGGCAGCGGTAGAACGCTGTGTAGAAGATGACTTTTTGCTCATCAGTGCAGCCTTCGATTTGAATCTTGCTCAACTCTTTATTCCACACTTTTTGAGCCCTATCTTTGATTTTATCAAAGCTCAAGTCTCCAATCTCATTCTTAAGATTCTTTTCTGCTTGTTTGATGCTGATGAAAGAGGTGCCAATTTTTAGATGAATCACCTCATTTTTATATGTTTTGAATTTAACAAAAGCACCAACATGCTCACTCTTTTTATCTATAGAATCTAATTGAATTACTCCACTACTCCATGTTCCATGTGACATAAATGCTTTGTCAAACACTGCCACAAAGTAGCATGCAAAATTATCAGGTGTTCCCCCATTATTTGATCGAGTATATCCGACAATCTTATTTTCCTCTGGAAATATCTTAACGAACGATCCTTCTGGATGTGCATCAATCAGCACAAAAGAACTATCTGATTTTGGAAACGTGAGTCTGATGAAACTGCAACGTGTTGTGGGGGAAAGTTCTGCCTTAACATTGTACCTTTCAAGCTCAACTCGATAGTAATAAGGCAGCGCTTTTTCATTCTCATGGCTAAAGTTAGAAGCTCTATCGCGAGTATCTACTCTCAACTTTCCAACAACGGGCATAATAGAGAAATTTCCATAGTCTGCGATCCAGGGGCTCGGTTGGTGCGTTGCTCTGAGTCCCTGAATGGAATCCGCCTTATATGTATATATCCAGTGCTTCTCACAGGTTTGCGGGGTCCATGCAGTCATGCCGAATGGTAATGAAATAGATGGATAAGTATTTCCATTTGATAATTTATAACTTGAGTCAGTCCCTATCAGTGGATTAACGTAATTTTCCAAATTCTCCTTTGCGATGAGTGTATAACTAATCATTAGAAAAAGCAGACCTTGGAAAAAAGTCTTTATCATGTAAACGCTCTTTGTTTTTTCAAGTTATTTGAAATCTTATCAAAATTACTATTGGATGTGAGCACTGTTACATGTTTCCCTTTTCTTGTGAAAATTATCCCATTCTTGTTATGTTTTAAAACTATAATTTCACTAAAAATCTATGGGAATTATTTTGCTTGTCGAAATCTAAAGTATTCAACATCCTGAATTCAATTAATTTTTTTACCACAATCTAATTTATTATCCGTTGTAAGGATGGGAAAACCTGGTACAACGATAGGAAACGGCACATTCTTCTGAAGTATGAACAGATCAATTCGGGTTAGTTGGATCTCTTCAAACCGATATGTATCGATCTCGATAACATCAGTATATTTTTCCTGTAAATGATTGATGTAAGAGTTTAAGTCTTGTTCGATAATTCGTAAATATTCTTTATTAAAATTCTCTTTCTTTTCAATCGATTCTAAGTATTGATTCCGGTGGTATAGCGAGAGCAGATAATCCCGCCACATCGAAACATTCCTCTCAACAATATTCACTCTGTCATAACCTTTTTTATATGCTTCTTCTGTGATGTATTTATCACGGATCATATCCACAATAGCGAGTTTGAACTGCTCAGCAAATTCACTTCCTTCCATTCTTCTCTTTCGAAACACCAGTGGGTGCAAATTCAGTTCTTTCTCAAAATCTCGAACAGCCCAGATTTCACCATCAATTCGCAGGAGGGGG
>DAOUYY010000202.1 GCA_030665885.1 Fidelibacterota bacterium | reverse complement strand
TTGGAAAGAAAATCTTAGAAATCCTGAATTCACCTGATGTTAAAAAGAATCGAGGCTTAATGTTGAAAGATGAATCAGCCTTTCAATCATTTGCCGCAACTAAGGCGAAATCATTAGGACTTACTGAAAATGAACTCGCTATGTTGATGAACAGCGCCTATATTTATCTACCCTTTATTACTTCAATGAAGGAGAAAATTAAGGATAAAAACATTACAGTCACAGTAACGGGCGGTATTCTTTGGTATAATTTGAAAGTGGATAAAAATACAGGAGATATTTCAATTCTCAAACTTATATCTGCGACTACGTCAGGAATCGGATTGGCAACAAAAGGCGATAAAGATTACAACAAATTCAAGTTTGGTTCAGAAGTATTTAAAACAACTCCAAAAATATATGCCCAATATGATGCAACTCTTGCCTGGGTAAAAAACCTTGGAGTTAAAACCAAAGAAATTGATGCATTTAAACTTACTGCTCAAATTATAGAAGCTATTGGTAGAAAATATTCATTTTCACTTGGCGCTAAAGAAGGCGTCCATCTTGATGATGGGTTTCACCTTATTGAAATAGAAGAAGATGCCTCAGGTGATGAAATCTCCAGAAAAGTCGGGTTCATACGTGTAACAAAAACAGGTCAAAATAAGAATGATCCTACTGCATACAGCAAAGCAATGCAACTTCTTGGCAGAAAAGTGGATATCGGAACCATCGTACATGAACATCCACGTTTGGGAATTGATACCAGATTTAAAATTGGAATGATAAGTGGAATGAATATCGAAGCAGACCACACCTATAATGCTTTTGTTGGAGGTAATATACTTGATGAAGACGCAACCAGCGCTTTTGGAGCAAATTTATCATTTGCTTATAACCTGGCTCCAATTGTAGGTATTACTCAGACATTTTTAGATATTGATATTGGGGCAGGAGTCCCTTTAGCAAAATATAATGAAGATGTAGATGGCTCCGCTTTTCTATTGGCTATATACACTGGACTTACGAAAAAAATCTGGTTTGGTGGATCCAATTTAGGAGTAAATGCCTGGTGTGGGTATGATATGCTCTCAATGCCTTTTGAGGTTTCAGATGAAAAATATTCATATAATGTCTCTGCATTAGGAGCTAAATTTGGTGCAGTTTACGAATATCTATTTAATCCGGATTTGAGTTTTAATGTTGGACTCGGCTATAAATTAGGATTTGCTCCATCCTTAGTTGAAATTACTGATAAAGATGGTGATACGGTTTGGGAAGGTGATGGAGCTGATTTTGAAGATATGAAATTAGGTGGCATTACCTTTACCGCAGGCATTAACTATTCTCTTGGAGAATTGCCTATTAATATTTTTGGGTTTCTTGATCCATTTAAAAAGTACTAACGATAGGATAGGAAAAATAAGTGAAGATAGTTGTATCCTTTCAAATTAGTTTTATTTTTAATAATATTACTACTCCGTAAATTGATTAGGAATAATTTGTAGATAGGCAAGGCGCATAGAGCCTAGTGCATGGTGTTAAGTGTGATATAAGGAGAATAATCAAATGATTAAGTTTAGATTTCAGGATTTAGAAACCCGCCCAGTTGGATATTAAAAACATTTAGAAAAATCATAAGTTTGTCAATGATATGTTTAACAGTAATTTTATGTCTCAACTGAGATTATCCAACGGGGTAAAGAAATTAGCAATTAAAATCGCCGATAAATTATTTGATATTGCAGATGAGCTTGAGCAAAAGCATCTATACCGATTTTCTGAGCAATTAAGAGCTTCAGGTATGAGTATGTCAAATAATATTGCTGAAGGTTCAGGTTCTATTTCTAATAAAGAATTCTCTCGATTTTTAAACATTGCTCGAAAGTCGACATTTGAAAATGCAAATATTTTAATAATACTCAATAGAAGAAATCTAATTAGTCAAGAAATAGAATATAATTTATTAGAAGATTTAGATCATTTATGCAGAAAAATTTCAAACTTCAAAAAGTCACTAAAATAATCTGCGCTATGCACTATGCTTATTTTAAAATGTAACTTTAAGAATTTAAACCAATTAATAATTAAGGAGGAAACGATGAAATCACTAAACAAACTTGCAGCATTTCTTTTGATTTTTCTTTTCGTTGCCACAAGTCTCTATTCTCAATATCCTAAATCCAAGGAAGCAACCTTAATCGAATCTGTTTCATCAGCAGAAGTGTTGATTGAAGCAACTGGAATTTATAAGTCAAAGGAGAAGAGCGATAGAAAAGCCAGGAAACAGGTTGAACAAAAAGGTGTATCTAAAGCAATCAAAGATGCAAAGAAATCAGCAGTTTATTTTGTGTTGTTTGGCGGTACAGACCCACTAATCTCTACTACGGAAGAAAGACAAAAATTTGAACCACACGTCGCATTTTTTTTCAATACAGATAATATCAGCCGCTATATTTCATGGGAAGAAACAACGATACGGAAAAAAGTAAAAATTAGTGGTGGAAAAGGAATAAAAGTCACAAAACGTTTTAAAGTTAATAAAGAAATTCTGAGTAAAGACCTTGAATCTTACAACATTTTAGCTGCCAGGGCGGATTTAGCTGACGCTATCGGAAATCCATTTATCATGGTTATTCCTGCAACGGGAAAAGGCGAAAATCCTATTGAGCTCCTTCAAACAGACCCAAAAGTGAGGCACGCTGCTTCCGTCGTGGAAAGCTATTTAACAGCCCGGAAATACGACGTTGTTGTACCGGAACAGCAGGCAAATCTCGAGGATCTCGCAAAAGCACAACAATCATTAGCTGATCAAGAGGAGGACTACGCCTATCAGTTGGCGCTTTCAATAGGTAGCGATGTTTACATTACATTCGCAGGTGCTGTCGAAAAATCCGGTTATGGAACTGAGAAATATTCCTTAATAGCTCGGGCTTATGAAACCACAACAGCCAGACTCCTCGGCACAGAAACAGGTTACAGCCAGGCGCGCCAGGGAGAAATCATGGTTTCCATTGAAGAAGCAATGAACGATGCGATTGACAAAGTACTTTCAAGAATTAATAATTACTGGAAAGATGATTTAAAACGCGGTATTCAGTACAAATTGATCGTTAGCATTACCACAGATTTCGATGAAGATGAAGTGGAAGAGATACAATTTGCTTTTGCTGATGCCATTGAAGAAATTTCTAAAAACTACAAAGAGAATATTGTTACCAATCAAACATTAGATTATTTGCTCTGGTGTGATCATGATAAGTATGATAAATCCAGTAAAGTTTATAGGTATATCAAGAAAGCATTTACTGATGCAGATCTTGGTGCTTCTTTACGCAGAATAAACATCAATCGTAAGATGATTTTACTTAAAATTGAATCGGAGTAATAATCATGTATAGAAACATCATAAGAAAGATACTTCCTTTATCTTTAATAATTTTTAGCCTTGCTTTTGCAAAAATTCCTAAGTGGTACACAAAGACAGAACTGCCGGGCTATGCACTGGATTTTTATATCACCGGCACTGGCAGCGGTGCAAGTTATGATGAAGCTATTACAAAGGCACAAGCTACTATCGCCTCTCAATTGCGTGTTACAATCAAATCGGAATTGACCTCAATCGAAAAGGAAATCAATGAGGATGACCGTATTTCCTATATGAATCTCTTTGAAAGCACCTCAAACTCCATTGTGAATGAAACAGTGGAAGGTATTGAAATTATTAAAAAAGATAAATCAGAAGGTGTACATTATGTCTTTGCGGTATTGAACAAAGAAAAATATTCCGCTGGATTGAAAGCAGAACTAGACAACCTATGGAACCAAATTGTAAGTTTAACATCTAACGCCAGGGAATTAAAAAGACAGGGGAAAATATTCGCATCTCTGGAAAATTATACTGATACACAAGAGTTAATAACACCCTTTTATACAAAGAAGGCATTCTATGATGCAATTGCCTACTCCCCTTACATTATTACGGAAAGTATCTCTCTTGGTGATTTGAATTCGGAAATCAGAGGAATACTAGCTGGAGTTCAAGTTAATTTAATTTCAGGTGATAACCAGACTGGAAAAATTGGAAAACCCTTACCAGAGCCAATTATATTCCAGGTTAATTACAGGCTTGGGGCTCCTGGGGATATTACGCCTATTCCAAATATGCCTTTAATCATCAAATATGGCGATGGTAATCTTGTAGAAAAGCTAACTACCGACCAGTATGGAAAAGCCAGCTGTTATGTGACAACCTATTCTAGTGGAACTTCCGTGGGAAAAATTATAGCCAGACCGAATTTATACAAGTTACCTGCCCTTTATAGAAAATATTTAAATAAAGCCGAAGGCATTGCTCATTTTAAAATAAGTGAAGAGAAAACACTTAGTTTTGCTGTAAAAATAAAAGATGAAAAAGGTAAAACCTTGTCCACAGTGAAGCGTAGCCTGAGCCGTAATGTTGAAAAAATGGGGCATATTGTTAATCCTGAATCAAATGTTTTATTAAAAGGTGTTGTTGAACTTATTAGTACTGAAGAAATGGATGGATATGCTGGGAAACAATATATAGTAGTATCTGAACTATCATTATCAATGGTAAATCTATCTAATAATGAAGAAATTGTCAG
>DAOUYY010000213.1 GCA_030665885.1 Fidelibacterota bacterium | reverse complement strand
CTAGAATTTCAGGATTCCATGCTCCGTCACCGACACAGACAGGTTTTTCAGGATCAAGCGCCTTTATTAATGATATAATCTCATTCACCCAGAATGCTATCTGTTTTGGACTCTGGTTTTTTATATAATTGGAAATCTCATTTGTAAGTATCCATCCAATAATATTGTAGAATGTTTTTATACTTTGCACAATAGTTTTTATATAAAATTTCTCAGCTTCAATCATGTCTGAATCGGTAATAAAATTTCTACCTTTTCGCCATTGTACATCCCAATCTTCTCCTGACATATGACCAACTACGAAGCTTGGAAGTGTGTATATTCCGCTTTCTTTGGAAATTTCGAGGAACTGAGTCAGCCTCTTCATCATTGTAGCATCAATTTCTTTTGGCCCTTTTAAAAAATCAGGCATAAAAATAAAGAACCTACAAACATTCATACCCAGTTCACGCATTTTATTGAAGTCTTTAGCAATTTCATCAGGACTCCATTCAGACCACATATTTAATCCGGAAGAAGATGGCCAATAATTCACGCCCAGCAAAAAGATTTTTTCTCCTTCAGGATTCTTAAATATCAATTGTTAGTTCCTATCTTTTCATATTAAGAAATTATGTTAATGAAAATTTTTTCAGGAGCTTTCCCTTTTAATAAATTCCGTTGATATTAGCCTTGTTTGAGCAGGTAATCTCGGATTATCAATGACATCATTTAATAATTTAAATGCCTCTTTACCTAATAAAAGTTTTGGAACTCTTACAGTGGAAAGTTTTGGTAGATTAAAAGCCGCTGTAGGGATATCATCAAATCCAACAACCGCAATATCCTGTGGAATTTTCAATTTTTTTCGTTGAATTTCTGTAAGTGCACCGAGAGCGGTTGTGTCATTACAACAAAATATGGCGTCGGGGAGTAGTTTTTCTGTAAGTAAGATAGATACTCCTTTCTCTCCGATCTCTCGAGAAGTTTCGGCATCTTCAAGATGAGTATATTTCTTTAAATGTCCATCACTTATTAGGTTATATGATTCAAGTACTTCTTTGTAGCCTCGAAATCGCTCTTTAATGGAAGGGTGGGAAAAAGTACCTCCAACGAATGCAATTCGTTTTCGACCGGATTGTATTAGACTTTCAACAGCGTTGAAAGCACCATTATAGTTGTCGATCAAAACACTGTTATAAATCTTGCCTGGTATTCCATAATCTACTAAAACAAAAGGCATTCTCTGTTTATCTAAATATTCTACGAGTGAATGTGGCACTCGCCCTGCCAGTACTACTCCATCAACATCGTTGTATTTTAAAAAGCGAGGAAGGTCTGTTTTCGGATCAAAGTCATCTTTCACAGTAGTTAACAATATGTAATAATCACTTTCACGGGCAGCGTATTCCATCCCTAGGAATATTTGACTGTAAAACATTTCTACTTCGGAAAAGTGATTTTCCCAGATAATATATCCGATATTGCCTGTTTTTCTAGTAGCTAGTTTTCGTGCTGAATGCAGTGGCTTATAGTTTAGATCATTAATTATATTCAGAATTCTTTCGCTGGTTTCTGGGGAAACGTATCCTTTGTTGTTCAAAACTAACGAAACGGTAGAAATGGAGACATTGGCTTTTTTTGCTATATCTTTTATTGTAACCAAGACTACCTCATATATTATATCGAAACGTTTTAATATATTTTATGATAGACATAAAGTCAAGAACTTATTTTTACTTCGCTCTAATACTTCAAAAATGAAGATGAAGTGTTCGCGAGAATAATTTTAAGAGAGTTGTTGTATAATATATGAGTTTGCTTAAGAAAGGTTGAAATTTGAATTATATTTTGCATAATACCAAAAATCCAGAAACTGTTTGCCAATCACGAAGGATTCTCCAAAGGAGTCCTACGTGACCTACGGAAAGGCATCTCTATGAGAGAAACAGTTATTATAACTGGTAACTTCTTATTAACACCCGACTTTGCCATAGGCATCCCTTATCGGGAAAGTCGGGGGCTAATCTTAAACAATATTATCTTTTCAACCGTTTCAACCTGCCCGAATTTGGTCAGGCGGGCGGTTTATTTTCCTAATAGCTCACCTTTTTTCTCATAAGAGATCCCTATGGGATAAGTGGACTCATAAATTAAAGCCTGACCCTTTATTAATTCATAATGAACTTTTTCAGACTGTTCTCTCCTACATCTGTAAATCTTGCCGATGTATAATATTTGAAAATGAAAACGAATGTGTTGTTTACAAGCTTCCTGCTGAAGATTCTTTTGAAAAATCAATTCATGTGATCCATCATGCACATTTTGCTGTAACTGTTTGGAGGAATAAAAGGGAAGACATATCAGCGGCATGTGGACAGCTTTATGCCAGGGGAAGTATAAGGGAACTAAGATATTTCCTTATTGAAATTTTTCTATTACCTTTGTGAGTAATATCACTAATATTTTAATATATGACAACTTGCTTTCGCCCAATTGGTCTATATGATTTTTTAATAGACTATGAACCAAATCTTTAATAACATTAAAAATCTGTGAAAAATGGTAGATGAATGGAGCTCGAGGGATAGGGAAATAAATGACAGTATAAGTGAATAAATAGATGAAAATTATTACCCTAATGTCTCAATGAGACGACCACATAATCAATAAAGGAGGAAAAAGAATGAATGGTTCAAGGATTCGACTACTAACAATCTTGATTCTTATCCTACTAATAACTGTATGTTTAAGTGCGCAATCAGGTGACATTAGTGGTGTGGTTATTGATAAAGAAACCCAATCTCCGCTAATTGGAGTAAATGTTGTTGTTATCGACACTGACTGGGGAGCTGCCACTGATCTCAATGGCAGATATCATATCCGGAACATTCCAGTGGGGACTTATAATCTTACCTTTCATATGATGGGATATGAGAAGCTGGAGAAACTCAATATCCCTGTCAGTCCCGATAGAATTACCCAAATGGATGTATCGCTGGGGATGATTTCTATTTTAGGCGAAGAGGTTGTTGTTACAGCAACTGCTTTTGTAAAGGCACGTGACGCTGTCGTCTCTGACCGGAATATAGATTATACTGAAATGATTCGTGACCCGGGTAGTGCTATGGATGTACAGCGAATGATGCAAGCACTGCCTGCTGTTGTCTCTGGCGCTGATCAGGAGAATGAAATAATAGTCAGGGGCGGCGAGCCGGCAGAAAATCTTTTTCTCATGGATAATATTGAAATTCCCAATCCGAATCATTTTGGTTGGCAGGGCACAGGTGGTGGTCCAATTGCTATAATCAGTCCATTGTTTATTCGAGAAGTGGACTTTTATGCTGGTGCTTTTCCTGCCCGATATGGCGGTAAAGCATCGTCCGTTATGGACATTCATTTGAAGGAAGGAAACCGTGAGAAATTCCACATGAACATGGATATGGGAATGTCCGGTATAGGGCTTTTTATAGAAGGTCCCCTTGCAAATGGCGATGTTTCATATATGTTAGGTTTTCATAAAAGCTACTTAGATCTTGTAATTAAAAGTTTCGGTATGACTGCAGTGCCTCGTTACTATAGTTTACAGGGAAAGATTGTCTGGTATCTTTCACCAAAAACCAAACTCATCTGGAACGGTCTCTACGGAAACGATGCTATTAACATTGGTGAGGGCGATGAAAGCGTTTCACAAGGAGCAGAGTATGTGGATGTAAAGGGTTATGAATACGCTACGGGATTGTCTTTAAAAACTCTTTATAGTAAAAACCAGTATTCACTCATAACACTATCAAATGTCGGCAATTATTGGGATTATAATGTAAAAAAAGGTATGGCAGATGGTAGCAAGAATACCTTTTTTACCAAGGATGACCTCGAAACCGAATGGACACTTAAAGGAGATTATTTTCATCGTATTAATAACCAACATGGTTTCATGGTGGGAGCAAATATCAAATATATTCAGTTCAATCATAGGGATTGGTTTAAAGGAGATACAGCATGGACGTATTACTATCATCCTTATGATGATCCGACTAAGAAAACATTCTATTTTATAGCAGATGATTATTACACCGCTAATCCGGATACATTTGCTACATTCGATACAGCATGGGTCTATAACGAGTGGAATTTAGATAAAAATATAAGGACCACAAAATATGCCATTTATGGGCAATATAAGTGGAAACCGATACCAAGAATTACACTTACTGCAGGATTACGTTATTCGAAATTTGAATATTCAAATTACAGCATGCTCGCTCCACGTTTTGGATTATCTTACAAATTGACACCGGTAACTTCTATTAAT
>DAOUYY010000196.1 GCA_030665885.1 Fidelibacterota bacterium | reverse complement strand
GCACCAATAAGTAAAGCAGGCTTCTGAATTAATTTGCCACCGTTTAACTCCATCAATTTCTTCTCTTTCGTTAAAAGGAATTGCTTTACCTGGACAGATATTGGCACATTTTTTACAATTTGTGCAAAAATCAATTACTGTATTATCAAAATTACGTTTGTCTGTGATAAGTGTTAAATCAGTTGTAACAACAGAAATTCTTATTATTGGCCCGAGATCAGGAGTTATCAATAGTCCTATTCTTCCAATTTCACCAAGTCCGGCATCCACAGCAACTAAAGGGCATAGAACATGATAGTTTCCGTCAATGTGAGCGCGTGCAGGATACCCGATATTTCTAATAAATGCAGCAATTTGGGTAGCAATTATTCCAGCGGTCAGATATTGTTGGGCGGATTCCATTATAGTTGGACCGGCAGGAGCACATCCGAGCATAAATTTGTCCATTTCAACAATAAAAACTATAGCGTATTTATGCTTTTGTGTTATTTGTTTTCCATAACTTTCTCCGCGGCCAATATGAGAGTATAAGTGATATTCTTTAAGCTTGGTGATTCCTACATTATGTGCGCCGAGTTTAAGTGACCAATTTTTGATGTAATTGCTTATTTCAGCTGGATCCACTTTTACTTTTCTGTTTGCAACTTGTCCGTCCACTGCTTTTCTTAAAAATTCGACTATATTAAAACTTGCATCAGCAGATGCAAATGTAAATGGATTGTATTTGCTTCCATCA
Organism: Fidelibacterota bacterium; assembly: GCA_030665885.1. Lineage (GTDB taxonomy): Bacteria > Fidelibacterota > UBA2242 > UBA2242 > UBA2242 > BS750m-G69. Next base: position 3,977 of record DAOUYY010000196.1, on the reverse strand, counting down.
GAAGATAATAAACCGGGTTGATCTCTGAATTTATCATCGGGTGTTTTTTTATCTGGGTGACGTTTATAATATTCTATGAATCTTTTAGTGCCTATTTTCAAAAGGTTTCTGGAAAGAACAATATCTCTCTCATCAACTTTTAATCGTGGTATATCATTTCCTACTATATATTTTTTCCCTATAGGAAGTAGCAAAAGAATAAATACTATTCCTGTCAGTAAAAAAAGTGCCCATGCAAAATGAGTTTGGTACGGAAAATTTAGCAGCCCGACAACCAAGTAGGGCAGCGGTAAAAGGAAAGCAAGTTTGAGTAACCTTCGTACTGCCAATTTTTCTTTTTCAAATAATGAGATAACAGCAATGTACAGCATTATGAAAAATGCTATTACACCAATTCCAACTAAAGTTATGTTCAAGAGATTTAATTTGTTAATTAACATTTTATTTTTAGAATTTAAGATCTCTGAAAATAGAGATAACAAGTGACATAATAACTGGAGAATTTAACAATTCAGTTACTTTTTGACAAATTGATTGATTAAGTATATCCGAGACTTATATTAATAACTCATAAAACAGCTTTTTAATATGTTTGCTGGTCATAAATCTCGAACTTACTAAAGAACTGTTATTAGTGAAATTTCTGCGGATAAAATCTTCTGATTATTATTAAGTCCACCAATTTCTGCTTTTCAATTCTTATATATTTTTAAATCTCTTCGCTTCTACAGGTTAATTTCTCACTCTAATAAGACGACTCAGAAATATTCAATATAAAATCTAAGCATACGCTTCGACACCGAGTTGAGACTCCTTAATTCCAACGATAGACTGTTGGAACGAAGAAAGTGAGAATGAATCAGATGAAAAAGAGAATATCCAGCACGATATCGGTTTAGAAATTGAACATTATATTTTAAAATCTGATATTATCCGGTTCTATGCTTTGTTTGGAATAAAAAAGTACATGTTTCAGGAATACAGCGATTATTATTTTGAACCTGATAAAAAACGTAATGAAATCAGTAGTATTGGTTTAGGGTTTGGTATTGAATTTGTACCATATAAACGAGAATCTCAATATAGTATAATCTTTTTTACTGATATAGGTGAAAGGTTTTATACTAGAAGATACATTGAAAAATGGAAAGATTATAAAAACAGAAAGAATTCAAAAGGATTCGGTTTATCGGGTTCGGTAGGGATCGGTATAGAATTTTAAAGGTTGTTAATTGTAAATCAGTTATATAGATAAGGCTAGGAAATGGATTTTCGAGTTACGTAAAGCTGAAAGGTTGTTTTAATTTTTTCTATTAGTTTAACAAGTGAATAATCAATCCACTCCTGAGTTTGGGTTCGAACCATGTTGATTTTGGCGGCATAAGTTTTCCTGCATCAGCAATAGCCATAAGCTGCCCAATAGATGTAGGATAAAGCGCAAACGCTACTGCCATTTCACCCGAATTAACGCGTTTTTCCAGTTCGTCAAGTCCGCGGATTCCACCCACGAAATCTATACGTTCATCTTTACGAGGGTCGCCAATTCCAAGAATGGGTGTCAGCAAATTATTTTGAAGAATGGAGATATCAAGACTTAGAACTGGATCCTCATGGTTAAATGAATCGGGTTTGGCTTTTAAGATATACCATTTATGATTCAGATACATGCCGAAATAATTTGCTCTGGATGGCTTGGCTTCTTTCTGAGAAGCTACTTCTTCGATTTCAAACTTTTCTCTTATTTTTTCAAAAAAGTCAGATTCGAATAATCCGTAAAGGTCTTTCACAACGCGATTGTAATCCAGGATTTTCAGTTGATTGTGGGGAAATAATACCGCTAAGAACCAGTTGTACTCCTCTTTGCCAGTGTGGTTTCTATTTTTCTTGCGGCGAATTTCACCGACCATTGCTGCTGATTTTGAGCGGTGGTGACCGTCTGCAACGTATGTATAAAGGATTTTTTCAAAAAGAGAAATGAATTGATTAATATCTTGTTCTTCTTTAACAATCCATAAAGTGTGTTTAATGCCGTCCTCGGCTGTAAAGTCATATTCCGGTTTATTCTGCGTTGCTATTCGTTCGACAATTACATCGATTTTTTCTTGTGCGCTATAAGTGAGAAAAACGGGACCGGTGTTCGCGTTTGTATATTTTACATGATTAATGCGGTCTTTTTCTTTAACTTCACGTGTTAGTTCATGTATACGGATTTTCTCATCTAAATAATCCTGAACACTTGCAGCGACGACTAAACCGTATTGTGCGTGACTTTCCATAATTTGTCGATAAATATAAATCGCTTCATTTTTCTCCTGAATCAGCCATCCTTTATTTATAAAACTTCTTAGATTCTCGGCTGCTTTTAGATAGACTTTTTCATCATAGTGATTAATATCCTTCGGCAGATCAATCTCGGATTTTACGATATGTAAAAACGAGTACGGATTACCTTTTGCTTCAATCCGTGCTTCTTCAGAGTTTAGAACATCATAAGGTCTAGATGCAATTTTTTCTGCAAGTTCCTTTTTCGGGCGAACTCCCTTAAATCCTTTAATCTTAACCATGTGTCTCCTTTTTTACCATTCCAGAGGAATCCCTCTGGGACAGAGGTCGTCCCAGCGGTCACAAAGGACTCCTTCGGAGGATCTCCATGAGGCTAAGTACGCAAAGAAGTTAAAAAATCAAGTCAATACTTTAGTACTGGTTTTTACTAAGAAATGTGTCATTTAATAAATTTTTCGCCAATCATTTAAAAAAGATAACTCTGCGAACTCGGCGTTCTCTGCCCCAAAGGGACTCTCCAAGGGAGTCCGTTGTGACCTCTGGAGCGGTGAATAATCTCAATTTGCTAAAGTGATTGGAATGTCTCGACAATCTTATTTGCGATTTCAATCCCAACTCGATCCTGAGCTTCTGCAGTAGCAGCACCAATGTGCGGCGTTGCTGACACTTTCGGGTGGTTTATCAATTCTATATTTTTTGTTGGTTCTTCCATCCAAACATCAATTCCTGCACCGCCAACTTTACCGGAATTCAATGCATCGAGGAGCACTTTCTCATCTATTACTCCGCCACGAGCACAATTAATAATAAATACACCATCTTTCATCATGTTGATATCTTTTTCTGTGATGAATGGTTCTGCCATTTTGGGAACGTGCAATGTGATAAAATCCGAATTTTTCAACACATCATCCTTACTCGTCATTGTTACATCCAGATCGGTTTTGATATCTGCAATGTCAAAAGCCAGTACTTTCATATCCAACCCGAGTGCCATTTCAGCTGTGATTTTACCTATTTTTCCAAAGCCCATGATTCCAAGTGTTTTACCGGCAAGCTCAATACCTTTGTATGACTTTTTATTCCACTCGCCCTTACGCATGGTGATAATTGCTTGCGGAATGAAACGGGCTAAAGCGAAGAGATGAGCGAATACCAATTCCGATACTGATGCAGAATTTGCTCCCGGGGTATTAAGTACTGGAATACCTATTGAACGGGCGTATTTATGGTCAATATTATCAATGCCAGCACCACCGCGAGCGATGAGTTTTAATTTCTTACCGGCATCAATGACTTCACGAGGTACTTTAGTTGCTGAGCGGACGAGAATTCCTTCATACTCAGGAATTACTTTAATTAATTCTTCCAGTTCGTAATGCTTGATATCAAAGTCAATACCGGCTTTTGATAATATTTCCTGCCCGCATTTACTTATACCGTCAGTGATTAATATTTTCATATTTGACTCCTTTTTTTTGCCACTACCTTTACCACGAAGACACAAAGGCACTAAGTTTTTTACTATATAATAAACTTTTTCTCATAGAAACTCCGTTGGAATAATTTGCATTTTCAAATCCTTATGTCTTGGTGTCTTAGTGGCTATTTGTTTATTACATTTTAGCGATTTCTTTGTCGATGACGTTCAAGAGCTCTTTAAGTTCATCTACTTTACGATCTGCCATGTGAGC
>DAOUYY010000043.1 GCA_030665885.1 Fidelibacterota bacterium | reverse complement strand
TATATTTTATTTGTCTTGAGGCTGGTAATTACCATGCAGTGCAGAGAATTTTCTAAATGAGATTATAATCCTTTTCTCTTCCAGAGGTTCTCAACCCTAGGGTGGTTTTGTCTTTTTTGAATGCGGAGCAGCGTACACCGCGTACCCCGAAACTCTGCTTCGGAAACATCAAGCACCGTCAATTTTTCTCCCGTTTATTCTTATAGGCTATTTTAATGAAACCGCATCAAATATTTAACTATTATGCAAATACTTACCTTTCTAGAAACCATTTATGTGCATTATACAGAAATGCATAAATGATTATGAAGATATTGTTAGTTTATCCGCCTCGTAGCCCCAAAGTATTGGCACCATCTAATTTTGAGCCATTGGCGCTGGAGATATTAGCCTCTACTGTTTCTGATCATGAAGTAAAAATTATTGATCTACGATTCGAATCTATCTCTATGTTAGGTCGCCTACTCTCATCGTATGTTCCTGATATAGTGGGTATAACAGTCAATAATACAATACATGTCAATCAGGCATTGAAAGTTTTAAAATTTATTCGGTTAAAGAATCCGGATGGGATAAATATTATCGGTGGGCACCATCCCTCATTAACTCCTCAGGATTTCTATACTGAATATGTTGACGCTATTTTCTTAGGATGGGCAGAGAAGAGTTTTCCTCAATACGTCAAATCACTTGCCTCCGGTAAGCAACTTGATCCAATTCCCGGAGTTGTAATTCTTCGAAATGGGATTCCTATTAGTCAAAACAGTAATTTTTATGACCTTGATCCGGATGACATACCGTTTCCAGATCGAAGTCTGCCCCAGAAATATAGGAATAGGTATAAAGACGAATTAGGTCGCAGAACTGCGCTGGTCAACACCACTCGCGGCTGTCCTTACAGATGTTCCTTTTGCGCTTGCTGGAAAGCTGCGGGTGGTAATTACCTTGTTCGAAGTGCTGAGGATGTTTTTAAAGAGATAATCAGTTTGCCCTTAGATGTACGACGTGTATTTTTTGCAGACGACAACACTTTTTTCGATATTAATCGTACCGAAGATTTATATAGTTTGATCAAGAAAAGCAGGATTAAGAAGAAATACTCAGGGTATTGTCGTTCTGATACTATTGTAAAATACCCAAGCCTTTTTCGCCGCTGGAAAGAAATTGGACTGGATAATCTCGCCATAGGATTTGAATCAACCGATAATACTATTCTAAAAAAATTAAACAAGGCTAATTATATTGAAATTAACCAAAAAGCAGTTCGCATTCTTCGTGATATTGATTTAAAGTTCAGGTCATATTTTTTAATTGACCCGGATTTTGAAGAAATAGACTTCCATAAAATACTTGATTATGTCAATCAATTCAATATTATCAGACCGATGTTTACTATTTTAACACCTCTTCCCGGAACTCAATTATATGAAGAGAAGAAGTCACGGATCAATATGAGTTATGATTATTTTGATTTCATGCATTGGGTTTTCCCCACAAAAATGAAGGCAAAGAAATTTTATAAGAGTTTTGTCGGCTTATATTATAAGGCTTATTCTTTCAGGCGGCATATAAAAATTCTATTGCGTAATTATTTTAATAGGATTAAGAGATATGGATCGGGGAAAAAACAGATTCAGTGCATCTCTCTAATAGATTTAATATTGTTAAAGATAGTAGCGTATCCTCTACGGCGTAAGTTATACAGGCAGTACTTTAGACTATGAAAGAATATATGTCTTTCATTCATAAACCTATTGAATGATTAATTGAAACTATTCTAATGTACTTCCTTGCACAGTGAATTCAACAGGCAGGTTGAGCAATGATTCTTACGGCAGTAGTCTTTTCCGACTCTTATCAGGGCAGATTCAAATACCGGAAAATCTTTGATATCCTTACCATATTGCGTCCAAATTTTGTTTAGAATTTCCTGTATATCATTGCTGTTTCTGACATCTGGAAAAACTATTCCTAAATTTCCGGCACACAATACAGTAATAGGACTTATTGGCGGTTTAGCTTTATCCCAGATTGAACGTAATTCTCTGAGAAAAATTTGAGCTGTAGTCGGTCCAATTCCCTTACCTAAATCTTGTATTCTCTGCTCGAGTTCACTTGAATCACTGGCAAGTTGATGCAGATTATTCAGGTCGCCATGGTATATTTTTATAAGATTTTGCATTACTTCCAGTAGTTTATCGGCTGTCTTGAAATCATATCGAACATAACCGCCTGAATCAAGAACATCTACCAGCCTATGCCATCCTAAACTAATGATTTTATATGGAGTTAAAACCTCATACTCGAAAAACCTTTTGTAAGTATTTTTGACAATGGTTTCTGAAATTCGGGCGCCAAAAAGGATTGCTGCAAGAAGCCATTTGAAGATTTCATTACTGTTGCCCCGAGTTAGATTTATTCCTAATTCTTGAGAGTATGTCTGCCCTTTCCATGAAATTAATTGGGCAAGAATTTTATCTGTATTCATTTTATCTAAGTTAGTTTTGATTTACACATCTCACAAAATTTGCAACTTTTACGGTCGGTATCGAGCAGTGAATTAGAAAAGTGCATAACACATTGTGAATTCGGACAGTGTACAAGCCCGTAAGTATGCCCTAATTCATGAACAGCCTCTTTTAGTATTCGAAGAAAAAACATATTCTGGTCTTCAGGCAAATCATAGAAGTCCTGATTTAACCGCGTCAATGAAATAATAGATATTCTATGAAGAACATCAGCTTCACCGAAGACAAAGTTAAATCCATAGGAAAATAAATCAACATCCGCGATTCCAAGAAATCGATCATAATCTGTTAACTGAGTCAGCAAATACGATAAGATTTCAGTAGAGTTGAATTGTTTTCGGTGAGAATTGTATGCACCTTTTGGTACAGGTAGAGGATTTGATATTTGAACATTTCCAGGGAAAATTTCTTCAAGATACAGCCCCAATTTTTCTAAAAGCTGCTGTTCAATCTGACAGAGATGAACAAGAAAAATAGTTTCAATTCTGTTTTTAGTTTCCATAACAGTAACTTTTATAAATTTAATAATTCAGAACTAAAAGTATGATAAAATTGAGCTATGCAAAACGTGGAATTTTTTAGCAAGAATTATTTGCCACCAAGGCGCCAGGACACAAAGAATGTTGATTGCCAGCAAACCCTTTTTATATTATCCGAAGTAAAAGTATGTGGATAAAAAACAACTTGCGTTTTTAAACATAGAATATTACAATCAGATGTGTTATACTTTAAAAAACATTGCGATTTCTAATGGTAAGAAGTGAAGAGTTGAGACAATACGAAAATCTTTTGATATTAAATGGATTTTCACATAGAGTAAAGAGTAAACGCAATGCGTATATTCACCTAAAATGGAATTATAAACGAAATACTACGTTTATACTGATGCTGTGCGTAATTTAGAAATCGAAACTAAATGAAAACAAAAAAAACTTTAGCACTTTACATTCTACTGTTCTTTCTTGCCTTCTTGTCGTTGGGTGCATTGGCGGGTGGTGCAGCGTTGATAATTGAGCCAAACGGTGGAATTATGCAAATGCCTGTAACAATGTTGAAAGGCTCACCATTCAAAGATTTTCTTATTCCGGGTATGATTCTGTTTACAGTATTGGGCGTTTTTCCTGCACTGTTACTCTATCCATTGATAAAGAAACCACAATTGGTGTGGGCAAATTTGCTGAACATATATAGCGATATGTATTGGGCATGGACATATACTTTGTATGTTGGCTTTGCGCTGATTATTTGGATAAACGTTCAAATCTTCATAGTAAAAGGCGTGCATATACTTCATATAATATATGTGTTGCTCGGCATAGCAATCATTGCAGTAGCATTGCTTCCAATGGTAAAGAAATACTATTTAAAGAATGAACAATAAAAGAGAATATTATATCCGATTTATCAAAGCAAAGGAGGAATTATGAAAACAATTCGACTTATCGGCTCGCTTGCCTTCGTGCTCGGGCTCTTCGTCGCGATCTTTGTTGGGATGCCCTGGTACATCTACCACGATCCCACTTTACCATGGTGGCTTAAGATAGCAGTCTACTGCCTTATGGGTGGTATCCTGCTGGTCCTGATGATGGTGGCAATCGAACAGCGGAAAAGCAAGACCCCAGGGGAGGAGCTTCTTCCCGCTGAGTCCCGGACCCGGATTTTGCTCCAGAATTCTGCAGAAGTATCTGGCTGTGAGATCACCGATATTCTGGGTTTGGTCAAAGGACACACTATTTATGCCATCTGGCTTGGAAAGGACCTCTCTGCCCTGATAAGACTGGTTCTTGGCGGTGAGCTGACTGAGTACACGGAGATGATGGGACGTGCTCGCAAGGTCGCTACTAATCGGATGATCGCCCAGGCTGAGGAGCTGGGGGCTGACGCGATCATCAACGTACGCTATATGACCACTAGCGTCATCGGAAGTGCCGCTGAACTTTTAGCCTATGGCACAGCCGTCAAGCTAAGCAGCACGGTCACCTGAATGATGGTTGTATTTTTCACCGTTTCTGATGTTACCCATAGTATACTTAGTCTTTGACATGTCTGGATCATAATTTTATACCGTCCGAAACGTCAGCCAACATCAGATTGACGGCTTATTTCATTCATCCAAATTCGCCAGACCCATCCCACAGGGATCCCACCTTCTCTTCTGATAATTTATTAAAAAGGAGGATTTAATAAACTTTTCTTTTTTTCTTCTATTCTTTTTCATTATTTTTAATATATAAGGGATCTCTATGAGATTAACGCTAATTTTAAATGAAGAGTTGAAAATGACCAATCCATCTACATTTCATTATTTATCTATCGCCTGCCTGTCGTAACGGAGTGTAAACGGGAGTGTAGACTGATAGTCAATCGACAATTAACAATGGGAATATTATAATGAGAATAATTTTATTAGGTCCTCCGGGAGTAGGTAAAGGGACACAGGCGCAAAAATTGAGCAGGGAGTTCGGTGTAGATCAGTTTTCTACAGGAGATATTCTAAGAGATGCAATTAAAAATAATACTTCACTTGGTAATAAAGCCAATAATTATATGGTTAAGGGAGAATTAGTGCCTGATGATGTAATGCTTGGACTGATTGAGAAAGTGTTATTTGAAGAGAATCAACCAGACGGGTTCATTCTGGACGGATTTCCAAGAACAATTTCACAGGCTGAGGGATTAACAAAACTTTTTGAAAAATACAGAATAGAATTGAACACTGTTGTGCTTTTTGAATCAGACCCTGAAATTATTACTGAGCGTCTTTCTGCCCGTAGAACATGCAGAGATTGTAATGCTGTTTACAATTTAATTTCCAATCCGTCAAAAGAAGAAGGTAGGTGTGATAAATGCGGGGGAGAGCTGTTCCAGAGAGATGATGACCGCAAGGAAACAGTAATGAAAAGGCTTTTGGTTTATAAGAAGCAGACGGAACCAATAATTGATTTTTATAAACCGTCCGGAATACTTAAAAAAGTTAAAGCGGTTGGATCACCGGAAGAGGTTTATAAGCTCACAAAAAGTGTAATAGGAGGATAAAAAGAGGTGGTTACTGTAGGTGTGACAGGAGGTTTAGGTGCAGGAAAGAGTAAAGCCTGTCAATTTTTAAAAGAAAAAGGCGCATATATTTTCGATGCAGATGAGGTTGCTAAAAATATCCTGCATAGCAATCTGGATGTCAAGGACAAGATTTTAGAATCATTTGGATCAGGGATTGTTGAAGATGGAAAAGTTGATACTCAAAAGTTAGCAAAAGCAGCCTTTTCCAGTGAGGAGAACCAGACAATTCTTAATGATATTGTTCATCCGGTAGTAATAGAAGAATTCGAGAAGAAGTGCGATGAAGTTAAAGATAAAAAAGACCTTTTTGTAGTTGATGCCCCTCTTATTTTTGAATCGGGGTTTGATAGCCACCTTGATCATACTGTTGTTATTTATACTACATATAAACATAGATTGGAAAGATCATTACGCAGAGGAAAAATTTCGCGTGATGAGATTTTAAGAAGAATAGAACTCCAGATGCCTGAAGAAGAAAAAAGAGAGCTTGCCTCTTATGTAATTGAAAATAACGGGAGTATCGAAGAGCTTGAGAAACTTATGTATGAACTCTATGATGAGTTGACGGGTAGTTCTTAGATAAATCCCGATTGATCAGTTTGTTACTACGTTCCAATTAAGAGTGAAAGAAAATTTTTTTATGTAAAGGAGGTTGGCAGTTGACCGACCTCTTTTATTATACTATTAGAGAATATCTGTTATGCATCCTCAATCGCAGCTTGAGCCGCCGCCAACCTGGCGATCGGTACTCGGTATGGTGAGCAGCTGACATAGTTCATACCGACTTTGTGACAGAATTTAACAGAGTTTGGTTCACCACCATGTTCGCCGCAGATACCGACTTTTAAATTCGGGCGTGTACTGCGACCTTTTTTCGTTCCCATTTCAACCAATTGTCCGACACCTTTTTGATCAAGCTCCTGGAAAGGGTCAACCTTTAATATTCCCTTATTAAGATAAACTTCTAAAAATTTACCTGAATCGTCGCGGGAATAACCGAAAGTCATCTGGGTTAAATCATTTGTACCGAAAGAGAAGAATTCAGCAGATTCTGCAATTTCATCAGCGGTTAATGCAGCACGGGGAATTTCAATCATTGTTCCGACCATAAAGTCTATTTTGTCATTGCGCTCCTTAAAAACTTTTTCAGCAGTTGCGCGAATAATTTTATCCTGCAAATTAAATTCTTCCTTTGTGCCGATTAAAGGAACCATAATTTCCGGTTTGGCAACAATACCTTTGACTTTTACATTCAAGGCAGCTTCAATGATAGCGCGAACCTGCATTTCAGTAATTTCAGGATAAGTAATGCCAAGTCGGCAGCCGCGATGTCCAAGCATTGGATTGAACTCGGAAAGTGATTCAACTTTTGCTTTGACTTCTTCTACGGAGATACCTATTTCGTCAGCCATTTCTTTTTGATTTTCTTCTTCATGGGGTACGAATTCGTGGAGAGGTGGATCAAGAAGGCGTATTGTTACCGGTAAGCCGTCCATTGCCTCATAGATCCCTTCGAAATCCTCACTTTGCATCGGAAGAAGTTTATCCAATGCTTTTCGACGTCCGGCTTCATCGCTAGCCAGGATCATTTCGCGCACCGCTTTTATTCTATCACCCTCGAAGAACATGTGTTCGGTTCTGGTAAGACCAATGCCTTGTGCTCCAAAATTTCGTGCAACTTTTGAATCGTGAGGTGTATCAGCATTTGTACGGACAAGCATTTTTGTATGTTTTGCACAGAGTTCCATCAACTTACCAAAGTTGCCACTGAGTTCAGGGTCTTTTGTTTCAATTTTCCCCTCACAAACTTCACCTGTAGAGCCATTAAGGGAAATCCAATCGCCCTCTTTATAGATTTTTCTATCCATCGTGATTGTTCGGGATTTGTAATCAATTTTAATTGATCCTGCGCCGGAAACACAGCATTTGCCCATTCCGCGTGCAACAACAGCTGCGTGAGAAGTCATGCCACCTCGAGCTGTTAAGATACCTTCGGCTACGTTCATACCAGCAAGGTCTTCCGGAGAGGTTTCTATGCGAACCAATATAACCTTTTCATTACGACTTGCCCACTCTTCTGCCTCATCAGCAAAAAATACGATACGCCCGGTTGCGGCACCCGGAGAAGCTGGTAGACCTTTAGTGATAACATTTGCTTTTGCCAAGGCATCAACATTAAATACAGGGTGAAGTAATTCGTCCAATTTATTTGGCTCAATTCGGTTAATTGCGTTTTTTTCATCGATTTTGCCCTGTTCTAACATTTCCATTGCAATTCTTACCATAGCGGCGCCTGTACGCTTTCCTGTACGAGTCTGTAATATCCAGAGTCTACCATCTTGGATTGTGAATTCCAAATCCTGCATGTCATTATAATGATCTTCTAATTTGGTTTCGATTTCGCATAGTTGTTCATATATTTTTGGCATGGTTTCTTCGAGAGATGGATATTTTGTTTTTCTTTCTTCTTCACTTACGTTTGCTAATTTTGCCCAGCGCTGAGAGCCTACAAGAGAGATCTCTTGCGGAGTACGAACACCCGCAACCACATCTTCACCTTGAGCATTGATTAAATACTCACCGTTGAAGCGGTCTTCACCAGTAGCGGCATCACGGGTAAATGCAACGCCTGTAGCAGAATTTTCACCCATATTCCCGTAAACCATAGCCTGTACGTTTAATGCGGTTCCCCAATCATCGGGAATTCCATTGAGCTTGCGGTAAACAATAGCGCGTTCGTTATTCCAACTACCGAAGACAGCACTGATTGCACCCCAGAGCTGATCTCCTGGATTTGTTGGGAAGTCGTGACCTGTTACATTTTTTACCGCTTCTATAAAGCGAGCGACTAAAGTTTTTAGGTCGTCTGTAGTCAGCTCAGTGTCGTTTTTAATACCTTTTTTTCCTTTTAAAGCTTCGATAATTTTTTCAAACGGGTCAATATCCTCTTTGCTTCCCGGCTTCATTCCAAGTACAACATCGCCATACATCTGTACAAAACGGCGATAGGTGTCCCATGCAAAACGATCTTTACCTGATTTTTTTGCCAATCCTTCTATCGTCTCTTCATTTAAGCCAAGATTCAGGACGGTGTCCATCATGCCCGGCATAGAAGTGCGAGCGCCGGAACGGACTGAGAGCAGAAGCGGATTTTCGTTATCGCCGAATTTAGCATTCATTATTTTTTCAATGTGTTTTACTCCAGCTTCGACCTCGCTCTTTATCATTTCAAATGTTTTTTCTTTGCCAAGTTTTGTGAATGTTGCACAGATATCTGTGGTGATAGTAAAGCCGGCTGGAACCGGTACACCTATTAAATTCATTTCTGCAAGGTTTGCACCTTTACCACCGAGTAAGTTTTTGTAAGTAGCTTTTCCTTCAGCTTTTCCTGCACCGAATAAATAAACGGATTTTGTCATAATCACCTCTTGTTCTTGTTAGATTTAAATTATTTAAAAAACAATGCCAATTTTAAAGCAATTGCAGTGTATTTTACAAGTGTTAGAAGCAAGCTGTATAAATTTAAATTTAAAAAATATCTTTCTATACTTAGTAATAGTACCAGATAGTTCTATAATCGTGAATATCTTCACCGTGTTTTTTAAGCATCTTCAGATAGTCCCATATTGCAACGTCAGTATGATTGTATAGCGGAACAGGTTTGATATTCTTCTCCCATGGATGGAATTCGTAAACACGCCGCCCGTCTGGTAGAATCATAACTACACGATGATCCTGCCATGCACGGATATGGTTCTTGCCTAATCGCGGGACGTTGAAAACAGGCTCATCGGTTCTGTCAAGACCCGGTATAAGCCTTGCCTCCTCTTTTCTTTCTTGTAGCAGACGCGCAATGGGTACCCGGTAATCCCTTGTTTCTTCTTTGCCCTTTGCGTTAAAGGTATAGTATGGATCAATACCGCAAAGTCGCATCAGTTGCCTTAGAGCTACCATCTCGAATTTGCGGCTGTTTTCAAAGGTATAAACCGCCTGGTTATATACATTTATCCCACACATTTTTATCTTTTTTATTACATCTATGCATTCCGGTGTTATTTCCCAGACATGCTGAACGTGTGTAACTATTGCAACTTCTCTTTTACCAAAAACGTGGTAAGAGCTAAGCAAGTTTATTAAGTCATCGTTGAACCGGAAGGGTAGCGTAATGGGTATCCTTGTACCGATTCTAATACGCTTTATGTGGGGAAAGCCGGCTATCCGATCTAAGATTGGCTTAAGTCGTTTGTTTGAAGGAACAATCGGGTCGCCGCCAGTTATGAGGATATCCTGTATAGATGGATGATTTTCAAACCAAGCCAGTGCTTTCTCAAGACTTCTTGGGGTTGCCATAGCTCCGGGGTCAAGCACCTCATTTATTTCCCAGTTTCTCTGACAATAGACACAAATCTGTGGGCAGGAATTATATGGTTTTAAAATGGCTATCTGTGGATAACGTCTGGTTATAAGTGGAATCGGCGATGTATCATGTTCACCCATAAAATCGAGCGCCTCTGAACGGTTATGACGGTGTTTTGCCATTAATTGAACATAATGGAGTGGTGGTATTACCTGTGCTCTCACACTGTGGTCTCGGGTTCGTGAAGCATCATAATCCATTAGTGAGACGTAATACGGAGTTATACCGAAGGGTATATTATATCTATTTGCGAGGTTTATTGCTTCATTGTCTTCTTCACTGATTTCTATGAGATTTTTTAAGGTATCTGCGTTACGTATGATATTTTTATAATGCCAGTGGTAGTTCAGCCAATCTTTCTCCGATGCCTTAAAATATTTTAATATTCGCTTTTTATTCAATTTTCTTTGCTTGATTACTTCGGGATCGAGACCTGTTGGATATTTTTTAGTGTATTTTTCAATAATTTGTTCTTCGATGTCGAGCTGGTCAGATCGTAATTTAGCCGCATCTATGCCATCCATTTTTATGAAAGAAGGCACTTCCTTTTTAAAAACACCACTTTCAGAATAAATACCTGATAAACCCGCAACACCCTTGAATAGGTGCAGGAATTCAAGTATGAAACCCCTTGAAATCTCAGGTGTCTCATCGTTGCCATTTTTCTTTACTAAATCGTAAAGGTGTTTAATTGCGCTGGTTTTAGTTCGCTTTTCATTGATGGGACCAATAATGCTTTTGAATGTTCGGGCACATTCCCTCACCGTTGATTTTTCTAAGGGGTGTAGATCATTATCAACATCAAAAACCCATCTTTCCTGTTCGTTCAGATAGTTGTAAAGTTGTTCTCGAGCCCTTTCTAAAGAGGGTGCCATTTTAAGAATTGTATAGATAATAGGGTTTGCAGACCAGAGCTCACCTAAATCTCCTTTGGAGATAGCTTCATACTCCCCGGCAGGAAGCTGAAATCTGTCCTGAAAAGCATCCTCAGTTACTACTTCTGTACTGATTATTTCTTTGTATAATTTGTCTGATCTCTTCATAATTAACCTTGGATTTTAAGAAATTTCTATGTAAAAGTCAACCACTGGATTAAACTGGAAAAATGATCAAGAAAACTGATAATATATCACAGACTGTTATTGTAAATTTTCAAAATCCCTATTATATTGATATTGCTATGAAAATATTAGTAATACATGGACCCAATATACCGCTATTAGGGAAAATTTCCAGCACGACAGGAACCCGCCTCACATTAGACAAAGTGAATAAAGCGCTCAGAAATAAAGCAAAGGAGCTGAATATTGAATTGAAGATTTTTCAGTTTTACGATGAAGCAAGGATAGTTAAAACTGTAAGCCGAAATCGGAATGAAATTGCCGGGCTTTTGATTAATCCTTGTGCATTGGTAAATACCTGCTATTCTTTAAGAGAGCTTCTTTCTATAATAAAAATTCCCACAGTAGAAATACATCTCTCTGAGTTTCCATTTGCAAAAGAGAGCTTTGACAATTCAGTTTTAAAAGATATAGTTCTGGATCGGCTAATCGAATCCGGAACAGAAGCTTATGTCAAAGGGCTTGATATTCTTTATAACAAAATCCTTCCGAAGGGCTTCCCGTAGGGATTCTCCGAAGGAGTCCTTTGTGACCGCTGGAAAGAGCCTTCGGAAGGATAAACTCTAATGAAGGATTAAACCATGAAAAAGTTCGTTATTTTTTTCTTATTTTTTGTTTTCTTCTCCTCAACGTCTTTTCCCTTTACAGGTGAAGTTGTCAAATCTTATGATACCCCAGGCTCTTGTCCTACGGGACTTACTTATGATGGTAAGAATATTTGGTTAGCAGACCGAAAGGCGGATAAGTTGTTCTGTATAAATAGAGAAAACGGCAAGGTGATCCGTAAAATTGATTCTCCCGGCTATTGGCCAATGGGTTTAGCCTGGGACGGAAACGCATTATGGAATTCAGATGTTAAAGATGGTAAGGTCTATAAAATCGATCCCAAAGATGGAACAGTCCTGAAAACCGTTGAATCGCCCAACAGTAGCCCGAGAGGTTTAGCATGGGATGGTGAATATTTATGGTGTGCCGATGATCGTTCCGATGAAATAATTCAATTCAGTCCAGATGATGGCACAACCATTATTTCTTTCAAATCACCATCTACCGATCCGAGAGGATTATGTTACGATGGTAAATATCTCTGGGTTTCTGATAGGATCAAGGATGAAATTTATATGGTCGATCCCGAAAGTAGTTGCGTTATTTTAATCGCCAAAGCACCCGGACCTTTTACAAGAGGGTTATGTTATGATGGTAAATATCTCTGGGCAGTTGATTATCAGAATGATAAGCTTTATAAACTGAAAGTACGCGATGGTGAAAAATTTGCTAAAAGTGAAGAGCGTAAAGCGAAGGTTACACAAACTCACCAGGTGAAGAATTTTGGACCCGGGAAAATTAAGACGCTCGATGTTCATCTTGCAGTCCCAATTAACAGGGATAATCAAATACTTCAAGGAGAGATAAAATATACTCCTGCTCCTACGGATTTTATAGCCGATAAGTGGGGACAAAAAACAGCGCACTTTCACTATAAAAATTTGAAATCCGGCAAAACAGTAAATACTGAGATGGTTTCATCTGTTACAACTTATGATGTTCGGTACTTTTTATATCCTGATAATGCCGGGACTCTTGGTGAGATTCCGGGTGAGATTAAAAGCAAATACCTGGAGAATAATGAAAAATATCAGATAGATCATCCAGTGATTCAAAATGCAGTCAAAGAGATTGTTGCTGATGAGAAAAATTCATATTGGGTAGCAAGGAAAATTTTCAATTATTTAATTGATCACATGTACTATGAAATGGTCGGGGGATGGAATACAGCCCCAACAGTCCTTGAGCGTGGGAACGGCTCATGCTCGGAATATTCATTTGTCTATATTGCAATGTGCAGGGCAGCCGGACTGCCGGCAAGATATGTTGGTTCTGTTGCTGTTCGAGGTGACGATGCAAGTATGGATGATGTTTTTCATAGATGGGCGGAAGTCTATCTGCCGGGTTACG
Source organism: Fidelibacterota bacterium (assembly GCA_030665885.1). Taxonomy (GTDB): domain Bacteria; phylum Fidelibacterota; class UBA2242; order UBA2242; family UBA2242; genus BS750m-G69. The sequence goes on along the minus strand of DAOUYY010000043.1, from coordinate 137 downwards.
GTTGGATACCGGTAGACCCAAGTGGTGGTGACAGAGAATTACCGCGTGACCAGGCAAATTATTTTGGACATATTGCAAATCGCTATCTCATCACAACAGAAAGCGGCGGCGATTCAGAAACAATGGGGTGGACATAT
>DAOUYY010000187.1 GCA_030665885.1 Fidelibacterota bacterium | reverse complement strand
TCCGTTGGAATAATTTGCATTTTCAAATCCTTATGTCTTGGTGTCTTAGTGGCTATTTGTTTATTACATTTTAGCGATTTCTTTGTCGATGACGTTCAAGAGCTCTTTAAGTTCATCTACTTTACGATCTGCCATGTGAGCGATACGGAAAGTTTTTTCTTTCAAGTCACCATAGCCATTTGAAATTTGGTAGCCCAGTTCACCGATTCGTTTGTTCAATTCGGCAATTGAAATTCCATTGATATTTTTTATAGTTGTAAGTGTTTGTGATTCATATCCTTTAGCTGCAAAGCGTTCAAAGTGCTCGTCAGCCCAGGCTCTTGTTATCCTTCCCATTTCCAGGTGACGTGCATAGCGATTTTCCAATCCCTCTTCATTCAAGATATAATCAAGCTGCTTATCGAGTGCAAACATATGGGCTATTGATGGAGTAGATGGATATTGATAAGGTTTTTTCTGCATATATGCGTACAGTGCTAAAATATCAAGATATGTTCCGCGAAATTCGACCTGTTTACCGTATTCTAATGCTCTTTTAGTGATAGAACAAATCGACATTCCCGGTGGCAGACCAATTGCTTTTTGGGTAGAAGTAATACAAACATCGACCCCCAATTTGTCCACTTCAATCTTAACTCCTGCCATAGAGGATACAGCATCCATTAACCAGAGTATATCAGGATATTTTTTTCGGATTTCTGCAATTTCATAAACAGGATTCATTACTCCTGTAGAGGTTTCGTTGTGTGTAATAGTGAAGACGTCGTACTTCCCGGTGGAGAGATATTTATCAACTACTTCTGGTAATGTCGGCTGTCCCCACTCAGCTTCAACTTTATCAACTGGTACATTATTGGATTTTGCCAGTTTTGCCCAGCGATTCCCAAAAGCGCCTATTGAAAATACGATAGCACGTTTTGCTGTTAAGGAACGTATTGCACCTTCCATTAATCCTGTTCCGGAACTGGTTGAAAGTAGAATCGGGTTAGCAGTGTAAAAAAGTTTTTGAATATTTTTACAAATGCTTTCACCTAATGCAGATGCTTCTTTTGTTCGATGTCCGATCATAGGTGTCCCCATTGCTTCTAATATCTCGGGACGAACGTCCACTGGACCGGGAATAAAAAGTTTCTTATGCATAACACCTCCTTGAAAATAATTGTATTATTTCAATTGTAAATAATCCTCAGCTGGAAAAAGGGCAAGTTTTGTTCCAAATTTTTATCGTTACTGCATTATTTGGAACATAATAGCGCTCTGATATAACCATACTTTAATAATTTAACCAATGCTCCTGTTAAATCAAATATTAACTTCAGGGTTGTAAGTTGGTATCTTTATTCCTAATTCCAATAAAACTTAAATAATTGTATTTTCAGTTTTAGGAAAAGGTGATTTATTTCTACCGATATGAAAACATGATTTTAGTTTTATTTTTATTTGTAGGCATTTGATGTTGTAAACACTCAGAAGGATGGGATAGGAAATTCCGAATAGATGGCATGACATTTGTCATTAAGCGCTATTGTGAGATTAAATAGAGAATTAAATAACAAATGCCAAAATGAGTTTTGAATTAGAATATTTTCAGTTAAAGGATTTTCTACACTAATTAAGCTTGAGTTTAAAAAAATAGAAAGGGAAAGTCATGGATCTAAAAAATATTGAATGGGATAAATTAGATTTTAGTTACAGATATGTACCTTATCGTTTTCATGCACATTGGAAGGATGGATCGTGGGATGAAGGAAAATTGGTTACGGAAAATAAAATTGCTATAGATGAAGGAGCTACTACACTTCACTATGGACAACAGATCTTTGAGGGGATGAAAGCTCAGATGTCAAAAGATGGTCGAATTTTACTTTTTAAACCGCATGAAAATGCAAGACGATTTCAAAAGTCAGCACAAAGGCTTCTAATGGCGGAAGTTCCGGAAGAGTTATTTATGAAAGGTATTACAGAAACAATTAAGGCTAATAAAGAATATGTCCCACCTTATGGTTATGGAGCTTCTTTATATATTCGTCCTTTCCTTATTGGGATGGGCGAAAACCTTGGTGTGCGACCTGCACCTGAATATTTATTTTGCGTATTTGTATCTCCTGTAGGTCCATATTTTAAAGAGGGCTTTAAGCCGATCAGTCTTAAAGTTGAAACATTTTTTGATCGTTGTGCAGCTCACGGTATTGGAGCAGCAAAAGCTGGTGGTAACTATTCAGCTTCATTACTCCCATTGAAATATGCCCGCGAGGAGGGATTTAATGATGTAGTATATCTTGATCCTATAGAACATAAATATTTTGAAGAGTCAGGAGTAGCAAATGTCTTTTTTGTTTTTAAGGATAGTACACTTGCTACGCCAAAATCCGTTTCTATTTTGGATAGCATTATCCGCCGGTCCTTAGTGCAGGTTGCGCAAGAAGATTTTGATTTGACAGTTGAAGAACGCCGTATTCATGTTGATGAAATATCTGAAATGGCTGAGGCTGGGGCATGTGGTACAGCTGCTGTTATAACTCCAGTTGGTAGTCTTGGTTATAATGGTAAAATCTATAGGTTCTATGCTGATGGTAAAGAAGCTGGTCCAATTACAAATAAATTATACAAACATCTGTCTGCACTTCATGTTGGGGATATTGAGGATACAAGGGGCTGGTTAGAAGAAGTGAAATAGCATTATGTATATTGGGTTTTCAATCTATCGGAGTTTGCATTGTCTCCACAACAAATTTATTGCTTTCTTAAAATTGTAAGATCGTAAGGAGAAGTGATGGAAAATTTTAAATGGGAAGATTTGGATAAAGATGGTTTAACCTTTTTAATGAAAAACCGGAAAGAGGTTCTCAGTAGTTATCAAAAAATGGTTAGCAATCTCGGCACTTGTCTCGATGAAAAAACCAGGCAATTGATTATGCTCGCAATCCAGGTGAATAGTCCCTCACCTGATGCTATTAAAATCATAATACCAAAAGCTGTAAAAGCAGGTGCAACGCATGATGAAATTATAGATTCATTAATATTAACTATCCCAGTAGTTGGTCTTTCAACGGTTCTGAAGATGATGCCGTTCGTTTTAAAAGAACTGGAGGCATTTGAAAAAGCTTATAACGATATTAAATAGATGTAATTGTTGAAAAATCTTACTGCACTTTTCACTCTTTTGTGAAACTCTTAAGCAAATTTAGAGTCAATTTGTAGAATTATTACAAATTGCCTACCAACTGATTATGGAGATAGCAATAAAGAAAATTATAACTCATAAAATATCTATAACTGGAATTGTACAGGGTGTTGGATTTCGCCCGCATGTATATAAACTTGCAGTAAGTAATAGACTGAGCGGATTTGTATTGAATGATGCTATAGGTGTAAAAATAGAAATTCAGGGGGATGAAGAAAGAGTATTAAGATGTGAGAGAGAATTAAAACACAATCCGCCGCTGAGAAGTCGGATAGATTCGTTTGATATTGAAGTAAAAGACTCCTCTGAATTATATAATTATTTTAGCATAAAAGAGAGTGAGTCGAGTAAGGAAAAGATAGCACAAATTTCACCTGATCTTGATATTTGTGATGATTGTTTAGGAGAGCTTTTTAATCCGAATGATAGGCGTTATTTGTATCCTTTTATTAACTGCACAAATTGCGGTCCAAGATTCACAATTGTTAAAGATGTACCTTATGATAGACCTTTGACAACTATGAATATTTTTAAGATGTGCGAGATATGTCAAAAGGAGTATGATAATCCTATGAATAGACGCTTTCACGCACAACCCAATGCCTGCTCAGTTTGCGGACCCAAAGTTTATCTGTGTAATAATCATGGTAAAGAAATCCTTACTGGCGGAACTTCCATCGAAAACAAGATATTATTTAAAAAAGTTTCCGGATTATTAAAGGAAGGAAAAATTATTGCAGTGAAGGGAATAGGTGGATTTCATCTTGCATGTGATGCGCTTAATGAAAAGGCAGTATCCACTCTTCGGAAAAGAAAGTTAAGAGAGGATAAACCTTTTGCTGTAATGTTTCACGATATTAAAAGTGCGGGTTTATTTTGTGAGATCAGTAAGCAGGAAAAAGATCTTCTTGAAAGTGTTGCCCATCCGATTGTACTTTTAAGAAAGAGAAACAATAAAGATGTAGCTTATTCAGCAGCACCAGATAATCACTATCTTGGAGCAATTGTACCATATTCACCAATCCATCATCTTTTATTCCACTTTTTCTCGAATCCTCTTGTTATGACGAGTGGCAATGTAAGTGATGAACCGATTGTTTTCAATAATTCTGAGGCTTTTAAACGTCTTTTAAAAATAGCCGATTTCTTCCTTCTGCATGATAGAGATATAAATATCCGCTGCGATGATTCAGTTTACCGTATCCGGAGTGGATTAGAATATCCAGTCAGACGTTCGAGAGGGTATGTTCCTAATAGTATAAGACTTGAATGGGAATTTTCTGAATCGGTTTTAGCGTGTGGACCCGAGCAGAAAAATACATTTGCTCTGGCAAAAGGTAATAGGATCTATTTGAGCTATCACATCGGAGATTTGGAAAATTATGAAGTTCTGCGGTCTCTGGAAAATGGAGTAAAACATTATAAAAAAGTTTTTGATATTGAGCCTGTAATAATAGCGTATGATCTTCATCCTGATTATTTGAGCACAAAATATGCCCAAGAATATCCTGATTTTACTGAAAGCAGAAAGAAAGTAATAAAATATGGAATTCAGCATCATCACGCACATGCGGTTTCATGTATGGCAGAAAATGGAATTAATCGCCCTGTGATTGCTGTAACTCTTGATGGTACCGGTTACGGCGAGGATGGGACAATATGGGGTGGCGAGGTCCTTCTGGCAGAATATCACAGATTTGAACGATTAGGCTATTTTGAAACTGTACAAATGCCTGGAGGTGAAGCTGCAATTGATAATCCATGGCAAATGGCTGTTAGTTATCTTTATAAAATTTATGGTGAAAATTTATTTAAGATTGGTCTTCCATTTTTAAATTCAATAACTCAGAATGAAAAAGATATAGTTTTAGGTTTATTGAAAACAGGATTTAATTCTCCGATGACTTCCAGCTGTGGAAGACTATTTGATGGAGTTGCAGCTATTGCCGGAGTTAGAAATCGTGTAAATTATGAGGGT
>DAOUYY010000163.1 GCA_030665885.1 Fidelibacterota bacterium | reverse complement strand
AGTGGATTAGAGAATAACAGTTTGTAATTGGTAATTTGAATAATACTATCTACGTATAAAATTTTATCAAGAAATTGCACAGATTATTAATAGCTCATAAATCCTTAATTTTTTATATCACTGCCTGCCCCGTAGCAGAGCGTATTGGGGCGTTCTTTGTCTCATGGAGATCCTCCGAAGGAGTCCGTTGTGACCGTTGGGGTGATCTCTGCGGTGGGAAATTTAGGGATATTTCAATTTGGATGTCTAAATAAATGTTTTATATTTCTATGGATTGATTTTGATTTTTTTTGATTAATAGGAGTACAAATGTTAGAACTCAATGACAGTAATTTTGACAATAATGTAATGAAATCAGATATTCCGGTGTTAGTGGACTTTTGGGCAGCCTGGTGTATGCCTTGTTTGAAAATGGGTCCAGTTTTTAAAGAGCTCGCAGGTGAGTATGATGGTAAAATCAAGTTTGCAAAAGTTAATGTGGAAAAATCTCAAGCTCTTGCTCTGAGATTTGGTATTCGTAGTATTCCTACACTATTAATATTTAAAGATGGAAGAATTATGTCCCAGATTATTGGAGTGCAGCCAAAACGGAATTTGGAGAAAAAGATCAAAGAGATTATCTAATCTTTTTGTTGGTTATTTTTATTTTCATTAGTCCCTGTGATTTAATACAGGGATTTTTTATTTGCAGAGTAAATTGCCGCAAAGACACACCGATACGGTTATTTCCTGTTAAATATTGCTTCGCCCCAGAGAAATATGCTTTGCATTTCAAAGGGTAAACATTTTACCCTGTGAGATATTATATCGCCTATTTGTTTCTCATCCCTCATTAAGTTTTATCTCACAGGGTGAATAGGGTTCACCCCGTGTAATAGCTCATTTATTCATCTTTTTGTTATCTTATTATTTACTTATTTCACGGGGTAAACTTCCATACCTGCCCGACGAAGCCATTCAGGCGGGCGGCGTAGGCAAAGACACGAAGAAATGATATGTATTGTAAGAATATTTTCTGGTAAGAAGACAGATTTATTTCTTTAGGTTTGTGTGTAATTGGTTATTACTTCAAAAAAATTGGGGAATAGAGAAACTAAATAACGCTATAAAGATTTTTTTAAAAATGATTATTTATTCATTTTCTGAGTAGACAATGTCAGATTATATTGATAGTATAAGAAGTTATTTGTAAGAGTTACTTATTCTACCTTTATTTCCTGAGCAGGCTTACTCACGTTTTCAGCATTGTCGAGTGCAGTTATTGTATAATACCAATCTCTATCAATTTCTTCTGATTCTTCTGTATATTCGAACTGATCACCGGAAACGATGGCGAATATATTTTTACCATTGTTTAGATCAATAGGCAATGATTTTGACCGGTATATTACGAAATGCTGTATTGTGTCGCTATCATTTTGGAAAGTGGGGGGCTTCCAGGTGAGTTTGATTCCCGTTTCGTTTTTTTCTGCATTAAAATTTTCTGGTGATAATGGTGGTGTTGAATCTTTCCACGGAAATGCCGGTATTAGAGCAGGATATTGAAATTTTGTTGATTTGATCGACAACCATTTTTCATCATCAAAAGAACTGGCCGCGAAAAATACACAACCTTGCATTCCAATCAGTCTTACATCGTCAATTTCTTCGAGAATTTCTTCCCATGGAATCTTATACGCTCCCAAGCCCGGCAGAACTGGTCTCTCGACACTGAATTTTTCTTTCCATCTGATAATTGTCACGGGAAATTTATTTATGTTTCCACTTCTGCCATAATAGATCATAGGTATTATCATATCAATTTTTCCAAGTTCAGACCAGCGCCTTGCATCCTGATATACAATATGATAACCATTCCACCTTGAGTTATTATAGTTACCAATAACTGCTGCTGATACCTTAATCCATGGTTTTATAGAAGTAATACTATCGTATGCTTTTGCAATAAAAGCTGTTACCTGATCACGTTGCCAGTCTGCCCAATCAAGGTTCAGGGGATTACCTTGCTTAGAATTAAATCTTTTAACACTTATAGAATCATGAGAGTAGCCAAGTTTTGGTGAACCTTCCGGGTATCTAATATAGTCGAAATGGATGCCGTCAACATTGTATTTGGATATTATGTCATCAACAACATTGACGATATGATCATGAACTGCTGGGATTCCGGGTGAAAAGGAAATATAATGATTCTCTGTACGAGGCATTGGATTACCGGCACTATCACATACAATCCATTCGGGATGTATAAGGATTGGTTGAATTGGGATAGTATTAATTGGATCTTCTATACCACGCCATGCCGGAAAGGTATTAATCCATGCATGAAGTTCCAATCCGAGTTCGTGAGCAGTTTCAATTGCGAATTCAAGCGGGTCCCAACCAGGATCCTTACCTAATGTTCCCGTTAGCATATTACTCCAGGGTTCATAGTTAGACTTATAAAATGCGTCTCCATTACCTCTGACCTGAAAGAAGATCATATTGAGGTTAGCATTTTTAGCTTTAGAAAAAGTATTTTTAATATATTGCTTTATGGAATCAGGATTCTGAGTTTTTATCGTTTTAGTGTAATCAAATCTACTCATCCAAACACCGCGAGCTTCTCGTGCGGGAGTAAAAGGTAGCGAGATCTTTGGAATTTCTTGAATAAAAGATGTTTCATCGGTTATAGGTTCACTTGGGGGTTGAATTGCCGGTTCAGTTATGGGTTTTGTTGGTGGTTCAATTACAGGAGTGGTGGGAATACAGGAAGTGAGTGAACTTAGAAATACAATGGAAATAATAGTAACTAAGCAGATTGTTAAATATTTAACTTTATTATTTTTCATAGTATTTCCCTCATTTTATTAAGTTTAAAATCAACTTTCATTTTACTAAAATTTAATATTAGGTTTTGTAAATACCTAATCTGCTTTTATATTGTATATTATTTTTTTTCTTTGAAAATAAGTTTTAGTATGAGAGAAATATTTTTATAGGTATTGTAGAAGATACAATGTTTTTTATTTTTTAAAATGACGGCGTGGTGGTTGGGTATTTTATCAAATATCCTTTTATCAATGAATATAGAGGCAAATATAAAAGCATTAATAAACTCAAATAAAAAGAAAGGTTGGATGGTATTTCCAAATTTAAAAATTTCAAATTACTATTTCTTTAATTTTAAATAGTCTGAGAGTTCACTTAATTATTGAATTTTATTAAATGAAATCTTTACATTATCACAAGATTATGAATATTTAAGTAAAGGAGAACTTAATGGGAAAAGGGTTACGAACGTTTATTCTGTCTTTTTATGAAGCTTGTAAGTCAATATGGGAATTCACAATTATATCCGGTGAATCTGTAACTGTAAAACTTGGAAATCTAATAGTAGGGATATTAATCTTTTTTATTGGGTGGAGGCTGATAAGGTATTTAAAAGTAAAGATCATCCGAAATTTCTTTAAAAAATGGATCAAAGATGACAAAACGAGAGAATGGACTGAAAATTTCATTTCTTTTTTGTCTGTAATCGTTCTCTTTATTATATTTCTTTTAATTACTGGAGTTCCTGTTTCAATTTTTAGTTTTGTCTGGCATTTATCTCTGTTTACTATAAAAGATAATCCAGTTGAACTTGGTAATGTTATTGTGGGATTAGTTTTATTCTATATTGGAATTAGATTAAGCCGATATATATCAGGTGAGTTTCAATCCATATTTCTGGGACGCACTCATTTAGATATAGCGACAAAAAAGTCTTTAGAAGCTATTTTTAGGTATTTACTTATTATCATTGTGGTATTATTTGTTTTGACAATTGTTGGAATTCCTTTGACTGCTTTCACAGTAATTGGTGGTGCTTTTGCTATTGGTATTGGTCTGGGTAGCCAGCATCTTGTAAATAATTTCCTCAGTGGATTGGTTCTTATGATTGAGCGTCCTCTCAAGGTAGGCGATATTGTAGAGATGGAAAATGAGGGAGGAGTGGTAGAGCATATTGGCGGCAGATCAACACGAATAAAAACTTTTAAAAATCTTCGAATGGTTGTGCCAAACAGCAAACTTCTTGAAAATACTGTTATCAATTGGTCACTCATAGACAATTATTTGAGAAGAGAAATAAACGTGGGTGTTATCTATGGTTCGCCTGTTAAAAAAGTAAGTTCTCTAATCATGAAAGCAGTGAAAGAACATGAAAAGGTGGAAAAAAATCCTGAACCGTTGGTACTATTTACTGACTTTGGGGAAAGCGCGTTAATTTTTAAGGTGTTGTTTTGGATAAGAATTAGGGAGTTTGTAAATACCCTTGTCATAGAAAGTGATATCCGCTATAGAATAGATGAATTTTTTCGTGAAGCTGGAATCATCATAGCGTTTCCACAGCAAGATGTTCATTTTGATTCTTTAAAACCTATAGAACTGAAAATTATATCGGAAAATAAGGTATCAAAGCAGAAAACAACGAATAATACAAAGTCACAAGAAAAGTAGTAATTTAATCTTATGATTCATACTTGGAGATCTTATTTCAGGTTTTTAAGATCGGTTAACTTGCCGAATATTTGATGAATCAGTAAGTTTGAGCTTGATCTTTAACTAATGAGGGAAAACATTTATGAGACCAATAAAGACTTTTACTGTTTCTCCTATTCTGCCTCAACGTCTTCAGCGCCTTCGTGATATTGCCAATAATCTCTGGTGGAGTTGGGAATCAGATGCAAGAGAGCTTTTCAGAAGGTTGGATGCAGATTTATGGGAAGATACACGTCATAACCCGTTACTTGTTTTAAGTTGTATTGACCAGAATGTACTTGATGAAAGAGATCAGGATGATAGCTATGTTTATCAACTGGAAAGGGTGGCGGAAAAATTTGATCAATATATGAAGAGGACTCCATGGTATAAAAAGAGGAATGGATTCATCCAGGACCTAAATGTGGCATATTTTTCTATGGAATACGGTATAACTGAATGCCTACCAATTTATTCAGGTGGTCTTGGGGTTCTCGCTGGTGATCATCTCAAATCGGCTTCTGAACTTGGTATTCCCCTTGTTGGTGTAGGACTTTTATATCAAAAAGGTTTTTTCCAACAAACATTAAATATTGATGGGTGGCAGGAAGAGAAATATCCTGTGAATGATTTCTATAATATGCCATTAACTCTTGAAGTTGATGAAAATGGCAATCCTCTACTTGTTAAGATTCCCTTTCCGGATAGGATGGTTTTTACAAGAATTTGGAAGGCAATGGTTGGAAGAGTTCCTCTTTACCTTCTCGATACTAATATTGCTGAAAATTCGCCAGAAGACAGAAAAATAACCGCTGAACTATATGGTGGCGATGGAGAAATAAGAATTAAACAAGAAATGGTTTTAGGTATAGGTGGATTCACAGCGCTTGAGACCGTTGGAGTTTCTCAATTTATATGCCACATGAATGAAGGTCATCCTGCATTTTCTTCATTGGAGAATATAAGAAAGATGGTTCTTCAGAATGGCTTGTCTTTTTACGAAGCACTTGAAGTGGCTAAATCAAGTGCCGTTTTTACTACACATACGCCGGTTAAAGCAGGGATTGATATTTTTCCATCTGAATTGATTGAAAAATATTTTGATAATTACTGCAAGGAAGTATCAATATGTATAGATGAGTTGCTGGCATTAGGAAGAAAGAATCCTTCAGATTCTGACGAAGATTTTTCAATGGCTATACTAGCGATGAAGTTATCTAGTAAGACAAATGCCGTAAGTAAACTTCATAAGAAAGTTGCTTGTGAAATGTGGCACTCACTTTGGCCAGACATTTTACCGCAGGAAATACCGATAGGTGGAGTAACTAATGGAATTCATCATGGTTCCTGGGTTTCGAGAGAAATATCAGGTCTTTTTGATCGCTATCTTGGTCCAAAATGG
>DAOUYY010000017.1 GCA_030665885.1 Fidelibacterota bacterium | reverse complement strand
ACTCTGGTTGGTTGTTCCGAGCAGGTTATTATAGAAAATGGAAAGCTACAACTGGGAACGTGGCAGGGAAAATTTTTTTGTGAATTTGATGGACCACGTAGTAGAAGAGTGTGGATTAGTGTGAGATAGAAGTAAATGTAAATTGGGAATATGGTATTTTTGTGAATTTTACGCCTTTAAATATTTTATTGCAATTATTCCTTGACTATTATAAAAATAATATGTAAAAATAGGTAAAGTGAAAAAAGAGGGGGTTTGTATGAGTCCGAAAGTTTTACGTAGTATTTTCTATGTTTCTTTTTTTCTTGGGGTTGTCAGTATTGTAGTTGGAATTCTCGCAAAATTAATTCCATTTGAGGTTTGTTCCCTGAAACCATTGAGTTACCTTAGATTTACGGGTATCTGTGTGCTTTATTCTATTGCTACAGCTCTTAGCGTCAAGGCTTTTCCTAAAGAATAAATTAGACGCAAATATATTAGAAGCGAAAACATCAGTTAAAAGCCTGAGAAGTTAGTATTTTTACTTAATTCCCGATACTCTCATTCTGTTAAGTTATCGGGGCGGGTAAAAAAAGACGGCTGTGTTAATCCATAGGATTCTCCGAAGGGGTCTTACATGACCTTTGGGAAAGCATCGACGATGGGAAAGCCGCCTGATTTATAGCTACATTTATTTTTTTTAGCGATATGGCTTACTATTTCGCTCTGATAAACATTTTTATGTGGATTTTTAAATAAGTATTGTAATATATATCTTCTGGGTCAATTCTATCATTAATGAAATGGAGAGCACAATGAGAATCAGATTTAAAAGTGTAAGGATTTTTCTTTTTGTTTTTATACTATATGTAAATATTGTAAGGGGTCAGAAGCCTTCAGAAGTATTTGAAATGATCAACAACGCCGGAGTTGCAGAAGACTTTCCTGGTTCTAATACGGTTGTAATTTTCGATAGCACAAAAGTTGACGTTAAGGAATCCGGCCTTAGTTATGTCTCAATGCATCAGCTTACAAAGGTTCTTACTCCAGTTGGTGCTCGAGATTTGAGAACAGTAAAATTTGATTATGATTCATTATCGGCATTCGTTGATATTCAGTCGGTTGTTATTTATAAAAATGACGGTAGGATAATACAGGTTAATTCAGATGATATCGTTGATTATCCGGCTCCTGCAAGGTGGATTTACTGGGGAGCACGAGAAAAAATGGCAAAAATCGGAAGGCTTGAAGTAGATGATGCCGTTGAAGTAAAAGTATTTCGGAAAGGATTTACCTATGCGCTTCTATATGATGAGGAAGATGAGAAGTATATTCCTCCAATGAAGGGACATTTTTATGACATAGTCGAGTTTTGGTCATCAATTCCTGTGATAGAGAAATGTTATAAAGTTACTCTTCCAAAAGATAAACCACTTCAATATGAAATATATAACGGAGAATTGCAATCATCTGTTATATTCTCTGATAACAAAACGATTTATTTGTGGAGTAAGAAAAATATTAAGCCATTTGAGAGAGAACCGGATATGGTAGCGGTATCCGATGTAGCTCCAAAACTTCTTCTTTCTACTTCACCTGATTGGCAGGCGAAATCTGTTTGGTTTTATGGTGTAAATGAGGATTATGGGAGTTTTGATGTAACACCTGAAGTAAAGGAGAAAACAGATGAGATTATTAAAGGCTCTAAATCGGATATAGAGAAAATTTCTCGACTGACGCATTGGGTTGCCGAAGAAATTAGATATTCGGGTTTGTCAATGGGACCAGGGGAAGGTTATACACTTCATAAAGGCGATATGACTTTTACTGATCGGTGTGGAGTGTGTAAGGATAAGGCAGGAATGCTTGTTACAATGCTAAGAGCTGCGGGATTTGAATCTTTTGCTGCGATGACGATGGCTGGTTCCCGAATAGACAGAATTCCGGCAGATCAGTTTAATCATAGTGTTACTTTGCTAAAAAGGTCAGATGGTTCGTATATGCTACTTGACCCGACATGGGTACCAGGAGTTCGTGAACTCTGGTCAAGTGCTGAACAGCAGCAAGAGTATCTTATGGGAGTTCCTGAAGGTGCGGGTCTTAAATCAACACCAATTTCACAGCCTGAAGAACATTACTACCGTGTTAAAGGTTCTTCTACAATAAAAAATGACGGTACTCTTGAGGGAGAATTCACTATAAAAGCAGAAAAACAGTCCGATGCCAGAATTAGAAGAGCGCTATTAAGAAATTTCAAGACGACCCAGAAATCTTTTTTTGAAGAAATGATGTATCATATTTCTCCAAATGCAGAAATTATTGAATTGAAATATCAAGGCCCTTATGATATTTCGAAACAGATGAAGATAAAAATCAAATATCGTATTCCAGAATACGCTCAGATTAGTAAAAATGAAATACGTTTTACACCTGTTGTGGCAACTTATCCCTTCTGGAATAGAACGATAAATCATCATCTTTTCATGAATATGGAATTAGAAGAAAGAGAATATGGTTTTAGAACAACATGTTCCAGATTGGCTGAATTTGAAGAGACGATAACTTTTCCAAAATCATATAAAATTGATGTTGTTCCTGAATATGAAGATGTTGACGGTAGTGGTGCAGCTTTTGAGGCTAAATACGAGATAAAAAGTAATAAGCTGAAATTTAAGCAGCGATTAACATTGAAAAAGCGAATTTATATTCCTGAGGATTGGGAGAGTTTTAGAAATTCAGTTAGATCAGTAAAGAAAGTTGCATCTGATTGTATAGTTCTTATCAGAAAGGAGGGGAGATAATGAGAAATTATAGATTTCAAATGTTCATATCATTTATCCTGCTATCTTGTTTTTCTGTCCTTTTCGGTGAAATTCCTGATGCAGAATATATTGAAATAGTCAAAGAATACAAACTGAAGATGGACGGAAGTGTTATTTTTTCCTACAATCATAAACTGCGTTTGAATTCATACTTTGCAGTCAATAGACATTATGGTGAATCCTTTATTGTTTATAATCCGGATTTCCAGACACTTGAAGTAAAAAAATCAGAAACAACAATGGACGATGGAAAGAAAGTTCAATCTCCACCTAACGCTTTTAATGAGGTACTTCCAAGATTTGCAGCTGACGCGCCCTCTTTTAATCACTTTCGAGAAATGGTGATAACTCATGTTGGGTTGGAGAGAGGATGTACCGTTGATCTATCCTATGTGCTCCAAACTGATAAGGAGTTTATGCCAGGATTGATGGGAGAAGAAATATTCGCAGATTATAGTCCAATACACAAGATGACGGTTCGTGTGATTATTCCAGATAGTGAGAATCTGAATTATGAGTTCTTCAACACTGATATTGAGCCAAAGTTGGAGATACGGGATAATTTTAAAATATATACCTGGTTTTTAAAAGATCTTCCGGGAATACCGGTAGAAGGAAATCAATCCGAATGGGGAGAATTTACTCCAAGACTTATTTTTTCAACTGTGGATTCGTGGGATACAATTTTTGATTACATAGATTCATTCATGGGAGATTCCCTGAATTTAAGTGCCTCTTCACGCCAGATTGTAAATAATCAGTTAGAGGGAATTTTGGATTCTCGGTCCAAGATGTTGAGACTTCAAAAAATTGTTTCAGATGAAATGGGAAAAGTTAATTGTAAGCCATGGATCTATGGATTCAAAGCAAAATCAGCTGAAAAAGTTTTTATGGAAAATGTTGGAACAGGATGGGAAAAGGCTGTCTTATTAACAGCCTTGTTGAAATACTCTGGTGCCAAAGCATATCCTGCTCTTGTTTCAAGGTATAAAGAATTTAGTGCAGAAGTGCCATCATTATATCAATTCGATGATTTTGTTGTTATTTGCCGTTATCCAAATATGCAAAAAATATATCTGGTTACTACTCATTCTCAGGAAGGAGATTTGATGCCGTCCATTTCCAATAAAACTCTATTTAATATCAGGAAAGCAAAGAAGATTTTTTCTAAGATTAGAGATTATGGACATAAGGACAACTATAAGCAAATGATTCTAAAGATAGAATTGGATGATAACTTAATGATAACTGGGAAGGGAAGTTTTACATTTGGCGGGTACTTTAGTAGATCATTCAAATTTGGTTCAGATATCAATTCTGCAAAAAGTGAAATTGAAAGTTCAATAAGTAATCTTAATGTTGATAAAATAGAGGTTCGATTGTTAAATAGTAAAGAAAGTGACTTTTATGCTGAATTTAGTTCAACTGAAGGTTTAGAAATTTCAAATGGATATATTAAATGGAAGCTTCCTGAATTTATGCACGGATTTAACAGTTTGAATGTTTCGGCAGCTCAAACTGAAAGGGTAACACCAATATCTTTGCAATCGTCTTTTATTGAAAGTTATATTGTATCGATGAAAATACCGGAGAGTCTTTTGTTGGTAACTCCTTATTTTAACAGTAAGTTGAAAAACAGTGTTGGAGAAGTTGCTATTTCGATTGAAAAGGAAGGTGATAATACTTTAATATTAAAAAGGAGTCTAATGTTGAAGAGATCAGAAATTGCTCCTTCTGAATACAATTGTTTTAGAAAATTGATTTTAATATGGCAAGAACCGAAATTTCAAAATTTGGTTTTTAGGATGTAGATTTTTTTTATACCGATGTCTTATTAAGATGTTTGTGTAAAATACTATTTGTATAACAAAAAAAGCCCTGAGAATCAGGGCTTTTTTAGATTTAATCAGGATGTAGAGCTACTCTTTGCATTTGAGATATTCCCAAATACCAAAACAGATTCCGAATAGAAGAATAGTCTGTGAGAAATTGTTCCAAGCATTTGCTGAAATGAGAATTGAATGTCCCACTAATTGTGTGATAATGCCGAGAATTAAAGCGACTGCAGCGACTACGATAGCAATAATGACCAAATTTTTCATAATCCCTCCTGGTTTTTCTTTCGCGTTTAATTTACGCTATTAATTATAAGACTCTTTTTTCAAATTGTCAGTTATAAATTCTCTAAAAATTTAGGATCCTGTAGTTAATATTGATATAAGGATTATATTTTCTCTTTAGTTTTTATTTTATTCCATAATTGATCCATTTTGGATAATGAAGAATTTTTAATTTCTACACCATTTGAAGATAGTTCTTCTTCAATGGATTTGAATCTATTAACAAATTTTTTAACTGTACTTCTTAGCGCCTCTTCAGTGTTTACATTGAGGAAACGGGATAGATTGACAAGAGAAAATAGTAAGTCTCCTAATTCGTTTCTGATTTTTTCGTGGTTTTTGGTTTCAATTGCTTCTTTTAATTCTTTAAGTTCCTCAAGAACTTTATCCCATACACCGTCTATTTTCTCCCAGTCAAATCCAACTTCTGAAGCTCTTAGCTGAACTCGTTGTGCTTGTAAAAGAGCTGGAAGAGTTTTAGGAAGACCTTCCATAAGTGAGGTTCTACCTTCTTTTAATTTGATTTCTTCCCAGTTCTTTTTAATATCTTTTATACTATCTACTTTTGTATTGCTAAAGACGTGCGGATGTCTGCGAACTAATTTCTCGTTGATGTTCTTAATTGAATCTGCAAGTGTAAAATTATTTTCTTCTTCTCCTAATTCAGCTTGAAAAACGATATGTAGAAGAAGATCGCCCAGTTCCTCTTTTAGTTTTTGTGGGTTTTCCTCATTTATTGATTCAGTCACTTCATAGGCTTCTTCAAGAAGATAGGGTGTTAGGGATTGGTGGGTTTGAATTTTATCCCATTGACAACCATTTGGACCACGAAGGGTCTTGACTATGTTTACCAGTTTTGATAATTCTTTGCTTGAGTTATTATTATTCAATATATCAACTATTTAATGGTTTGGATCTTTTTCTGTAAAGTCTTTTCAGGTCTTGTTGTTGGAGATAGAAGTTTTGAAGTGCGGTCATCTGTTTTTTATTTCTTGGTTTATCATCGCTATAGCCCATAAGGTGCAATAGGCTGTGTATAATAACACGTGCAAGTTCTTGTTCGAAAGAAACATTATAATTTTTTGAGTTCTCTATAATTCTGTCAATACTTAGATAGATTTCACCTTCTATAGGTTCACCTATTTCATTATAATTAAAACTTATAGTATCGGTAATTAAATCCTCTCCGAAAAATTTTATTTTCAAGTCGCTAAGGGTTGAATCGTCAGTAACAACTAAAGTCACGTTTTTTATACTTTTTTTTTCATTACTTGCAACGGATTGTGTTATTCTTTCAATTGTAGGTCTTAGTAAAAAAAGATTTGGGTGAATATTTGTGATTTTTATACAGGGCATAGCTCAGGACTTTTGAGTATTTGTAGATTGTGATTTTTTAGGTTTTTTAGGGATTTCCTGACCAGGGTATTCTACGCGTAAATGGTGTATTCCTTTAAGAATAGGAAGTATTCCGTAATTTCCCTTAATATCTCCTTTAATTTTTCTTAAATCACTAAATGTAAGTGGACATTCATCAAGTTGTTTTTCTTTTAGCCTATTTTCAATTATTTGATCTACTATTTTCTCAATATTTGCAACTGTTGGTTTTTTTATTGATCTTGTAGCAGCCTCAATAGATTCGCAGAGCATTACTATGCCGGTTTCTTTAGTTTTAGGTTTAGGTCCGGGATATCTAAAATCAGATTCGATGATATCCGAGGGGTTTTCAGACTGCTCAAGAGCTCTATTATAAAAATATTCCACTCGTGTAGTTCCATGGTGTGATGGAATAAAATCAACAATCACCTTTGGTAGCTTATATTCATTTGCCAACCTTAGACCTTCTTTAATATGGTTAATTATGATTAGTGCGCTAAGATTTGGTGCCAATTTATCGTGCTTGTTAACATCATAAGATTGATTTTCGACGAAGTATTCAGGCTTGGTAATTTTCCCAATATCGTGATAATAAGCCCCAACTCGAGCAAGAAGTGAATTAGATCCTATTGAATCAGAAGCTGCTTCGGCAAGATTTCCTACAGTTACACTATGTGTGAATGTTCCTGTAGCTTCCTTGGAAAGAAGTTTTAAAAGAGGATGATTAAAATCAGCAAGCTCAAGTAGTGAAAGGTCAGTAGTTATACCAAATGCGGGTTCAAGCAATCCAATAATTCCATAAGTTAAGAATGGGGCAACTATACCATTGATACCAGCAAATTTAAAGTGGTTTAAAATAACTTGGGTTGATGAAAAATGTAGCAGTTCTGTAATGGATATAGCTACGGCATACCCAAGGATTATATATATGATTGATTGAAAAACTTGATTTCGTTTACGGAGTTTTCTAACGGAGTAAATTGCTAGAGAGCTTGCGAAAATTGAGGTAATTATAAAGTTGCTGTTACCACCAAGCTGTGCGCCAATAAGAATGCTTAACATTCCAATTCCGATAAAAGCGACTCTAGTATCAAATAGGATTGTTAGTGTCATAGCTGCCATTGTTATGGGGATTGAGTATTCGGAAATGTTAAAATTTTCAACAAAAATGGAAGCTATAATAGACTGTATAATAAAAACAATCCCTATTAAAACTAACATCTTATTGTCTCTTATAATATTAGGGCGGTAAATTAAAAGAAATGTGATAAAGAAAGAAAAGATAATACATACCAGCGCTATTTGACCTAAAAAGATGACTGGATCACCTATTACTGGTAAACTTGTGCGTAATCCACCACGGATATTTGTTCGTCTTGCTCTTTCTTTCGATAGCGAGTCCAATTTTCTGAATATTTCGGGTGTAACTTTAGTGTTGGTATCAACAATTTTTTCGTTTTCTAAAACAATTCCTCGGCTTATTGGAACCTTGTTAATTGCTTCTTTCTGTCGTGATTCGGTTATTTCTTTTTGAAAAATTAAATTGGGCTTCAGGAAATTAACTATTATATCGTAGCCAATATTGATTACATCAGAACCATGTTCCGGATATTCTTCCTGGAGCACCCGCTTAGATTTTGTCCAGGCTTCTTCAAGAGTGAGGAACTGGTTGGGGTCTTCAAGCAGTTCTTCACCTTCTTGTTGAATTGATATTTTTTCAGAAATGATATCATCTTTCGGAATATCGAGTACTAGTTGAGCCAAAATGTTGGTGAGTATCTGTTTTAATTTAGGAAGAAGATTTGCCGGATTAATCACGCTTTGTTTATTGCTGGAAGAGAAGATGAGTGCTTTAAATACTAAAGAGTTTATATCGAATTTAAAAGATTCTTGGAACTTATTTATCAGGTTGATATATGAAGCCGAATCGGTTTGAGTAAGTGAGTATATCTCATCATACTTTTTTGAATAGCGGTATCTCTCAAGTAGTTTTTTTGAGGATTCGTATTTTGATTTTGCAGTTCGGATTTTTTCAATTTCAGTAAAGAAACTATTTAATTGTGAAATTTCATTTTCCTGGGTTTCAATATCCTGAATAAAAACAAATGATACTTTTTTCAGTGCTTCTTCTCTATCATGTTGTAAACTTTCTTCATCTTTCAATATAGGAAAATCGAAAGGGGCAATGATTGTCTCACGAGTAATATCATTAATTTTATAATAAAATTCGCTATACCTATTTTTTGGGAATGTTAATGCAATTAAGAAGATAGTAATAAAACCGATAAGAAAAATAGACGCTTTTTTACGATTTTGAAAGCGTAGTTTTAGATTGCTTGGACTTTTCTTTGAAAAGAAATTCATAATTATTGGACTATTTATCTTTTTACAAATTTATGTAAAATTCCTACCATCTAACTGCCGCAGAAGCCCAGGTAAAACCTGAACCAAATGCGGCAAGTATAACGTTGTCCCCATTCTTTATTTTTCCCTCGTTTAGAGCATCATAAATTGCCAAAGGTATAGAAGCTGCAGTAGTATTTCCATATTTGTGTATATTACTATAAACTTTTTCAAGGGGAAGTTCAAGCCGCTTTGCAATTGCCTCAGTGATTCTTTGATTAGCCTGGTGAGGAATTACCATGTCTACATCATCAATCGTCCAATTATTTGCTTTTAAAGCAGTTCTAACTACTTCAGGAAATCGTACAATTGCGTGTTTAAAGACATGTCTTCCATTCATAATAGGGTATTGTTTACCTTCTTCTAACATCTTAGCAGATATTCGTGGATTTTGATAACCAACCGGGGCTTCGACCCACAAATCCTTGGCATATCTACCATCGCCAAACAGATGTGTGGATAGTATTGCACTGTCATTATATGAACGACTAATAACAGCAGCACCTGCACCATCGCCAAAGAGAACAGCTATATCTCTACCCTCGGTACTGAGATTTAAACCAACGGATTGAATTTCTACTCCGATAAGTAATATATTCTTATATTGTCCCGTTTTAATAAACTGGTCTGCAATAGATAATCCATAAATGAAGCCCGAACATTGAACTCGAATATCAAGAGTAGGCACACCGGGGAGTTCTAGTAGAACTTGAAGAAAACTACTGGTTCCAGGGCATAGGTGTTCAGGAGTTAGTGTGGCTACAATTATCAAATCTATATCGGATTTGTCGATTCCGGCATTTTTCACCGCTTTGATACATGCTGGTAGTGCCAGTTCAGCTGCTCCAGTTGGTTGTGTTATAAATCTTCTTTCGTGAATACCTGTTCTTTCTAAAATCCACTCATTACTTGTATCCATTAACTTTTCAAGATCGAAGTTTGTTATTACATTTTCTGGCACATTTGCACCGATTCCGGCTATTTTGCTTTTATACATATAATATCCTCATGATTTAATTATGATTAGTAACTGAATAATGAATGTCTTTTATGTTCAGTTGTATTTCTTTAAGTCCATTCCACTCATTTTCTTCAATAACAAATGCCATGTCCAAAGGGCGGTTGCTAATTAACATCTCGTATAGTTCACTCAATTTCCAACCGATAGCGCTGATCACTATTCTATCCTGGCAGGCTTTGAACTTCAGATGATTTTCACCGACTATTCTCGGAATCCCGGAGATTTTCAGGTTGCGTGCTACAAAAATAGGTCGCATATTCCCTGGACCAAAGGGTGCCATTTTTTGAAGATAATCAATTGTTTTCTGGTTTATATCACTAAATGGAATCTCGCCTTCAATACTAAGCACCCGGTTTAGCATCTCATCGGAAATTTGGTCTGAAGCAATTTTTTTTAGGCATTCCTTAAAGTGAGGAAGTGATTCTTTTTTTATTGTTAATCCAGCAGCCATTTTATGACCACCGAAATTTAACAAAAAGTTTGAGCATTCTGAAAAGGCAGAGAAGATATTAAAACCGGGAATACTTCTTGCCGAGCCTTTCCCAATTCCGTTTTGAAATGTAAGCATGACTACAGGACGATTATAAATTTCTTTCAACTTTGATGCTACTATTCCAATTACACCTTGATGCCAATCAGGTGCATCTAAAATCAAAATCTTATCTACATCAAGGTCATGAGTTGCGTTTAATTGAAGAATTGCGTTGTCTATTGTGGCTTTTTCAATAATTTGGCGATTTCGGTTT
Organism: Fidelibacterota bacterium; assembly: GCA_030665885.1. Lineage (GTDB taxonomy): Bacteria > Fidelibacterota > UBA2242 > UBA2242 > UBA2242 > BS750m-G69. The sequence goes on along the minus strand of DAOUYY010000017.1, from coordinate 9,356 downwards.
TCTCGATCAAGTAAGTTTGAAAGATCGATAGATTCTTTATGATTAAATGAAGTTAGAAGTCTAACTGCTCTTATGGCTTCACCAAGGCGGCCTGCTGCGTTTATTCTTGGTGCTAAACCAAATACAATATTTACAACATTTATAGTTTTATTTTCAAATCCTGATACTTTCAATAAGGACTGAAGACCGATATTTTTAGATTTGTTTAAGATTTTTAAACCTTTTGAGACGATTATTCTATTTTCACTAAGTATTGGAACTATGTCTGCAGCAGTCCCTATAGCGACAAGATCAAGGTAGTAAAATATTTTTTCAAGGGGAATCTTATTAGCTATTGATAACCCGTACAGCATTTTGAATGCTACACCTATCCCGCATAATTCTTTAAAAGGGTAAATATCATCTTTTCGTTTTGGATCTAAGACTGCGAGAGCATCAGGAAGTACTTCTGCTGGTTCATGATGATCTGTAACAATAATATCAATATTGTTCTTATTGGCATATTCGATTTCATTGATTGAATTGATACCGCAATCACATGTTATTATCAGGTTCGCACTCGATTTAATGGCGAAATCAATGCCACGATTTGAGACACCATAGCCTTCTTTTTCACGGTCTGGAATGTAATAGCTAACTTCTAATCCAATTTCCTGTAGAAATAAATAGAGAAAAGCTGTTGCCGTAGTACCATCAACATCATAGTCACCAAGTATTACTATTTTCTCTTTATTTGATATTGCTTTTTTCAATCGATTAACAGCTTTATCCATATCAGACATTAGAAATGGATTGTAAAGATTATCTATTGAAGGATTAAAAAATTTGTTAATTACGACTGGATTATCCAGGCCACGGTTAATTAGAACTGCTGAAATTACAGAAGGGATATTTTGTTCTTTATTAAGCTGTTGGACTTTTTGAAGATCTACTTCTTTTATTTTCCAGTTATATTTCATTATCGATATTGTAAAAAATTCTGAAGTTGGTCTATAAGCCGAATTCTGTATCCGGCATCTGCCGGATGGCAGCCATTTATCTACGTTCAGCCTTACGGCTGAAGTTAAGCGATCTACCCGGGAATTTAGTAGGACGAGCAATCCATATTCCCTGCTTGATCTTGCTCCAGGTGGGGTTTGCCCTGCTCCCGACATCGCTGCCGGGACGGTGCGCTCTTACTTTAATCCCGCTTAATTGCAGGACGCACCATTTCACCCTTGACCCGGTCCCGACATGTCGGGACGGGACGGTATAGTTTCTGCGGCACTTTCCTTCAATCATTTAGACTCCGAGTTATGAAGCACCTTGCTCTGCGGAGTTCGGACTTTCCTCTCCCGATTAAATCAGGAACGACTGCCCGACCAACTTCAGAATATTTCCTCCTCATTATTATTGGACTTAATCTCGCTAATTTTATCATCCCAATATAGCAATCGCCCACAGAATTCACAACGGTTTAATTTGTTGCCAGACCGTATTTCTACAACTTTCTGTGGTGGAACAATTTTGTGGCAGCCACTACATGATACTTTAGCAGGGATATATTCAATATTTCCTTTTTTATCTTTTTTTTCTATAAATACTTGCTGTATAGGAACAATTGCTACACCTTCTTTAGCTTTAGCAATACGATTGTATTCTCGGAAATATCTCAATGGAATTGATTTGATAATATTTGTTCTTTCTTTTTGAAGTTTTGCCTTAACACTTTTTGTTTTGTTGTTTGTTTTGTCAAGTTCGGTTTTTCTTATATATAGCTTCTTTACCTTATCTTGGTGAGTTAAATCCTTACTTTTAATTGACTCTTTTATTTTATCCATCTCCTCGTTTAGTTCAAGAATTGAATATTCTGCTTTGTCTATGTCTTGCTTCATGGTGTCAATCTCTGAGGAAAGAGCATCATATTCTTTATTAGAAGTGACAAGGTATAGTTGATCTTGGTACCTCTCCAGGTGTACGTTATCATCTTGGATTTTTCCTTCAAGGTCTTTTATTTCAAGAATAATTTCTTTTTCGCGCTTACGTTCTGATTCCAATTCTTTTTCGAGAGTCTTAATTTCTTGTTGGAGAGTATCTACAATTTGAGGAAGGTCACCTTTCATATCGTTAATCTCGAGTAATTGATTATCTATCTTTTGAAGTTTTATAACATATTCAAACTCTTTTATCATTTTACCTCCAAATCGCTTTAAAAATGAAAATTGCACCTTTGAAGGTGCAATCTTTTTTGATATTTTTGTTTTTCTCTGATAACAGGCTCAATATCTTACCAATCAAGTGGGCGATATCCGATTTGAACGGATGACCTTCCCGATGTGAACGGGACGCTCTGACCAACTGAGCTAATCACCCCGTTAAAATGTTGCAATATCAGAAAAAGCATAGGAATTTATTCAAATTGAATGATTAAATCAATATCAATTGCAGCTCAAATGGCTTAGGCTAACTATTTTTAGGTAAAAGATAAAAATATTCTTAAACCATATAATAAGAGAATGATCGATCATTTTGAATTATACTATTTAATTTGCAAGAAATAACTGAGTAATTAAGTCTGTCATGAATATTATGGTGGAAATGGTAATGCCTATAAAGAAAGGCTGGAGATTATAGAGGAAATTGGGATCGGCTAAAGAACCGCGATTGATTCCAATAATAAGCCATACTAATGTGGCAATAAAAGATAGTGTTATACAAAAGAAGACTCCTTTAGGGGACATTTTTTTTCTTAGAAGGAAATTTGAAACGAGAGGTAATAATAATCCGGGAATAAATAAAGTTCCTAAAATATACCAGATTTTCACGACAGATGGTATAAAGTAAATAAGACAAGCAGAAATAATAATAGAGATTATTAATCCAATTTGAGTGTATCGTTTTATATCGCATTCTTTACGTATTCTCCATACTAAATCACGACCAAAAGTGATAGCAGACAAAAAGGAATAAGAATCTAATGTGGACATGATTGTTGCAAGAAGGCCAATAAAGAAAATTCCTCGTAAGGCTGTGGGTAAAACTAATTCACCAAGTTTTGGATATGCCATAATCGGATTAATGTCTGTTAATATGGCTCTTGAGTAAAGTCCTGAAACTGTTGTTAAAAGATCGAATAATACCCAAAATAGTACTGAAATCAATATTCCATATTTGGCGGTGTTTGGAGATTTTGCTGCATAGCAGCGCTGGTAAAAACCGGGATCAACAAATGTCCATAACGCTATAAAAAACCAGACGAAAACGTATTGTAAACTTTTACCACCGGTTATACTTATATGATTATTGGGTAGATTTGATTGTAGAAAAGTTAAGCCGCCGTATTTATCAATTAATGTGAGAACTAAAATGAAGAATCCTAAGAACATTAATATGAATTGTATGATATCTGTTTTTACTACTGAGTGAAAGCCTCCGACGAGGACATAGATAGTTGAGAAAATTGCTCCGATAATAAATGCCCACCAAAAAGGAATCCCGAGAAGTGAACTTAAAAGTACAGTTACCATAAGCAGGTATGGAGCGGGTGTAACAAGAATGAAGATAAAGATACTTCCGATAATACCAGATGATTTTCCGTAATTATTATATAAAATGTCAGGTATTGTGTAGAGTTTGATTTTTTGGATTTTTGGTGCAAGGAATATCGCAAATAATATTGCAAAGATGTAATAGGGGAGCCCCTGAGTTATCCAACTTAAGATCCCGTAAGTATATGTAAATTCCCCGATTCCTAGAATTCCACCATACCATGTTGAGACCAATGTAGCTGCAAAAGCTGGTAATGATAGTCTACGACCCGCTAAGAGATAATTATCAATACCGCTACTATAGGCACGGGCGTGTCTTAATCCAAGGGTAATAATTACAATTAGATAGATAAAAATTATAGCATGATCAATAGGATCAAGCTGAATTGGATTCATATAACAAAATTAATTTTTACAACAAGTAGAGTACCGCTCTTTATACTTATGGAAACTGTATCTAAGGTTGACTGATTGCTTATGCCTCTTGATCCTACAAATAAGTTTTCATTTTTAAGTGGGAATTTTAGGCCCTCGGTAGAAATTCCTGTTGCACGATGAAATCCAAAGAGAGAGATAGTTTGTCTCGGTATGGTTTGAAATTCAAATTCCCCTTTTTTAAGGAGAAAAAGTTCGGAATTTTTTGAGAAGATTTGAAATTCTGCTCTGTGTATGTATTTTTTTACCACTTGCAAAGTAGCTATAGTTTGATCAACTTGCTTTCCCAAGAATCCGCATAGGATAATTCTTTCATAGCCTTTTTAAGGAGGTAGAGAACCGCCTTTTCCAGATCATTTTTTTCTTGGGATGGTATTTTTACAATAGGGATATTTAAATTATTGAAATATTTTACGATATCTTGATTTATCGAATCAAGGTCGCCAAGAATAATATCAGGATTTATCTTGAGTTCTTTTGCTTTTTCAGAACCTCCATTGACACAAACTATAAAAGAGGCTTCTTTAACTAAATTTATTAGTTGGTTTTTAGAAAGATGTAATCCGTTACCAAGAACCAAGGCACGTGATTTGTCGTCGGAAAATGGTGCATTTAATTTCATGATCTATTTTAAATTGTGTGATATATTTATTTTGGTAGATCTTCGTAAATCTCAAGATTATTCTTCTTCATGGATTTAGTGAATTTTTCAACATCAATACAAAAATGATACCTTTTTGTCAAATCTTGAACTTTATGCTGGTATTCTTTTGAACGGAAGTATTTAATTAGGTCTTTAGTAAGAGGCAAGATTAAATAATCTGGCTCCCATAGAAATGGAGTTTTATCATCAGTGTTTAAAATACAGTTAAAATAAGTAGCCCATGCAACAGTGTAAAATGAATAATCAGATAATAAATCTTTTCTTATAGCATATAGGACTGCCTGGTTATTTGGATTAGTAAAAACAAATTCTTTGGTAAACATAAATGCTGTGTGTAAGAAATTGGGTTTATTTACCATTCCCTCAAGACGTAAGCGTCTCGTCATTATAATAAGTAATTCCATTAGTCGGTCTCCTAATCCTAATCCTGGGTGTGATTGTCCGGGTAAGGGGGGTCTCTCGGGATTAAAATCCATTTTCGGGTTTTGTAATAGCAACCACTCAATTTGTAAAAGATTTAATTTTCTATTAGGGAAGTTGGGTAATATTCCCTCTTTTAAATGTAATTGTGCTTGCTTGAACACTAATTCACATATTTTATTTTCAGGGGAGTGTGTTCCGGTATAAGCATATAGTCTATGTATATGAGGATCATTTGTGTCTATTTCAATATCAATATTAAAAAGTCCGATATCTTCCAGGAGTTTTATAAATCCAAATACTTCGAGGATTTTTATTATACCCTTCTTGCTGAAAACTCCCATAAGATAATCTGAGGCAGATATTATGTGTCCACCTTTGAAGAGACTTTCAAAAGAAAGGTTGTCAGAAATTCCACATTGAATATCTGCCAGAGTCAATTTCTTAGCGATTTTCCTGAATTCTTTTCGATAACGTGTCATCATATGATAAGAATTTAGTTAATAAGAATAAATTACCGTGTTCTATTTTATGTCACTGATGTGTAATTGACAATAATATTGATAATTTGTATCAACGATATACTTTATTCAACTCCCTAAAGTAATTTATGTTTTATTAAGGAACAACGTTTATTTTACCCATGGGACCTTTTTCAATAGTACCAATAATTGTGGCATTAAGGATACCCTCTTTGTGAAAATTGTCAATCAATTTATCAGAATATTTTTCTGACAGAGATATTAAAAGCCCACCTGATGTTTGAGCATCACATAAAACAACTTTTTTTGTGAAAGAAACTGTAGGGTCCCATTTTACATGAGGTTTTAGATAGTCCATATTGGATCTAGTTCCTCCTGGAATTATATTCATCTGAACCATTTTGTATGTATTCGGAATGACGGGAATTTTTGAAGCCCAAATTGTACCATTTACTTTACTCGAGGAGGTCATTTCGTAAAGATGAATAAGCAAGCCGAATCCTGTGATATCTGTACAAGCATGCACAGGAAATTGGGTCATGATTTTAGAAGCTTTTTCATTAAGCGTACTCATAATGTCTATAATATTTTTTTCAGTTTTATCATCAAGCATACCTCTTTTTAAGGCAGTTGATAGAATTCCTAATCCTATAGGTTTAGTTAGAATGAGCACATCGCCTTCAATTGCACTGCTGTTTTTTAAAATCTTGTCAGGGTGAACAGTTCCTGTTACTGCCAATCCAAATTTCGGCTCATTATCTTCAATTGTATGTCCCCCAATAATGGGAATGTTGGCTTCGTTAGCAATGGCTTGAGCGCCTTTAAGTATATTTTCTAAAATTACAATAGGAAGCCTTTTCTCAGGGAATGCTACAATATTTAGTGCAAACAAGGGGCGAGCCCCCATTGCATAAATGTCACTTAAAGAATTTGCAGCGGCAATTCTGCCGAAGTCAAATGGATCATCCACAATAGGTGTGAAGAAATCTACAGTTGAAACTAATGCAATTTCATCATTTAAACGATATACCGCAGCATCATCTGATGATTCAAGCCCAACCAAAACTTCAGGGGAATGTTGTGGCTTAATTTTCTTTAGAATTTTCTCAAGATTTTGCGGGCGGATTTTACAAGCACAGCCGAGTCCATGCGTAAATTGTGTCAGTCGAATTTGTGAAACATCGGCGTATATATCTTTAGTTTCATCAGTTTTTGTTAATTGATTCACTACTTTCGATATTTTTACTACAGCGTTAGAAATGTCTTCAGAAGTTGTAGTTCTCCCAGTTGAAAATCTGATACTTCCAAGAGCTCGTTCATTTGTAAATTCCATGGCTTTAAGAACATGTGATGGATCAATACTATCAGTGTGACAGGCAGCGCCAGCAGATGCAGCGATTTCAGGTAGTTCAGCTAGAAGTGTGCTTGAGTCAATTCCCGGGAAATAAATATTTAGAGTATTTGGAAGCATTTTACTGGGATGACCGTTAAGTTGAATATCAGGAATTTGCTGCTTTAAATCATTCCAGAATTGACTACGGAGTTCTTTCTGGTTTTCTATGATTTTTTCTTCACTTTCATGAAAAATCTCAGCAGCTGCACCGAGCCCAACTATCTCAAGGACGTTTTCGGTTCCGGCACGTAATCCCCTTTCGTGACTGGCACCGTGAATAATAGGGAGGAGTTTTGTTCCGGTTTTAATATAAAGAGCACCAATTCCCTTCGGTGCATTCATTTTGTGTCCTGCAATTGAAAGAAGATCAATACCTAATTCTCTTACATCTACATGAATTTTTCCGACTGCTTGTGCAGCATCTGTATGTGTAGCAATTCCATTTTCATGAGCAATCCTTGCAATTTCTTTAATTGGTTCAATTGTGCCTACTTCATTATTTGCAAGCATTACTGTGATAAGAATTGTATCTGAGCGGATTGCATTTTTAACAGATTTAGGATTTACAATACCATATTCATCTACTGGTAAATACGTTATGTTAAAAGCTCTTTTTTCAAGATAGCGACAGACCTCAAGAACTGCTGGATGTTCTATGGAACCGGTTATAATATGTCCATTAGTATATTGATCTGCTATTCCTTTAATTGCCAGATTATTGGATTCGCTTCCACTGCTTGTGAAAATAATTTCTTCAGGGCTACAGTTTAACAATAAAGCAATTTGAGTTCTTGCTTTTTCGATTGCTTTTTTGCTTTGTTGACCGTACCAGTGACTGCTTGAGGGGTTGCCAAAACCGTTTTTTAAATATGGCATCATTGCATCTATTACTTCTGGTAATAAAGGTGTGCTGGCGTTGTGGTCAAGATAAATGGGTTTCATTTCGAAAATCTCCTCGTCTGTAATTTATGGAGAAAAATGGAAAGAGGTAATTCTGAAATTTATAGAATTAATAAACTGTGTTAAAATACTGGAAATGATTAAAATTTTAAATTTAATCAAGATTTATATTGATTTTTCCATCTATTTTTTTACAATGGTCTGAAAGAGAAAAATTGAAGATATCAATAGACCAGAAATTAAGTACAGAAAAAATAACTCCTGAATTGATAGACTATATAGTTGGAAAGATCGTTCGGGAAATTCAACCAGAAAAGGTTATTCTGTTTGGTTCGTATGCCAGAGGTGATTTTCATCAGGATAGTGATCTCGATCTATTTATAATTAAAGATAGTGAAGAATCCAGTAGGATGCTAAGAAGGAAGGTGGATTCTCTACTTTGGGGTCGAAGATTTGCGGTTGATCTAATTGTTAGAAAACCGTCTGAAGTGGAATGGAATTTTCGAGCTAAAAACCCGTTTTATCTATATCATATCTTTAAAGATGGGAAAGTGCTATATGAAAAAAAGTAAAGAAGAGGTCGATCTTGTTAAAAACTGGTTGAGACTTACCAAAGAGAATCTCTTATTTGCGCGTTCTGGTATGAAAGAACATTATGCTCCTTATCATACGATATGCTTTTTATGTCAAGGAAGTGCTGAGAAATATTTAAAAGCATTTTTGATATGGAATGGATGGAAACTTAAAAAAATTCACGATTTAAAAGACTTATTAATTTTTTGTATTGATTATAATCCGGAGTTTGAGAAGTTGGAAGAAGAATGTGGTTTACTAAATGAGTATATTATTGAGGGTCGCTATCCAGGAGATGTACCATATGAAAATATCACAGAAAATGATGCAAAAGAGGCAATTGAAGCGGCAGAGAAGATAGAGACATACGTACTTAAAAGTATAGATTTCCCATTTGATAACGAAGAAATTCTATGCAAGTAAAATATATCCGAAATAGAATTTCAACTAATTATTAGGTTGCAACCTTTATTTACAATATCTTCAGCAATCTAATGATTTTATTCCAAATTGTTTTTACTCAGGCTCTAACCTTTTTGGATCACTTCTTATTATAGTTACACTCCAAAAAGTGAAGTAATTGCTTTACATCAATCGAAAATCAAACTATAATCCATACTCGGTGCTGAGTGCGTTAGAGCTCCAACTGAAATGACATCCACACCACTTTCGGCATAACTCTTTATTGTTTTAAGAGAAATATTTCCCGATGCTTCGAGGAGTATTTGATCATGTAGGTTGCGGGTTTTCAGTTTTTCAATCAATGAAGTAATTTTTTCAGGGAGAAAGTGATCGAACATTATCACTTTCGGGATTTTGGCTTCGATTGAATTAAAGATATTTACGATTTCCCAGAATTCCTCATTGGAAGTGACCTCAACTTCTATAAAACGAAGGGATGGGAATTTTTTTATTGATTCTTGAATTGCCGTTTTTATTGCCTGATTCCCTATGGATTTCTT
>DAOUYY010000219.1 GCA_030665885.1 Fidelibacterota bacterium | reverse complement strand
TAATATCATCTGTGCGAAAAACAAGGTTATCTTTTACAACCAACTTTATTCCTTGGTTTTACCTACCTTGGATTCCTCATTATCAACTGACTTTTTCTTATTTTCATGTAAACGAGATTTGGAGGATTCTATCTGTTTATCGGTATTAATAGTATCTTCAATCTCATCCTGAATATCTTTCGTAGCCTTTTTAAATTCTCTCAGGCTTTTTCCGAGACCTTTAGCTAATTCAGGTAGACGCTTTGCACCAAATAAGAGCAATAAAACCAATAGAATTAAAACAATCTCTCCAACACCTAAATTACCCATTTTATCTTCCTTTCGTTTTTATCTCCAGTATCGCAAAAAATAATAAACAATAGCGATACCTATTATTCCTATTAGATTTAATTTCAGTGTAAACCCTAAAGTTATTGAAAACATTATCAGATCGATAACCCCTGGACCTATCATTATATCTATCGAGCGAAGAAACACCTCTTTAACCACTCCATCAGGAATAGCCATCTTTAACAATTCTCCAAATAGAGAACCAACCATCGCTCCCAAAAGAAGGATCCCTATTATAAATAAAAAAGAGAATTTATTTTGACTACTTTCCATATTAACTTTCCCTTAATAACGAATTAAAAATCCCCAAACCATCCTCAGAACCAAGTATCTTCTCCGCTGCTCGCTCCGGATGAGGCATCATTCCAAGAATATTTTTATTTTCATTCAGAATACCTGCAATATTCAATATGGAACCATTTGGATTTTCCTCCGGAATCACATTGCCATCCAATGAACAATATTGAAATACTATTCTCTCCGTTCCCTCAAGTATCTTTAATGTCTCTTTATCTGCAAAATAATTACCACTGTAGTGAGCAATGGGCATTTTCAGCACCTGACCACTCTCATAGCTTCTACTAAAACAGGTTTTATTATTTGCTACTTTAATATATACATCCTGACATCTAAAACGAAGGTGATCATTCGTAATCAAACTCCCGGGTAGTAAACCGGCTTCGAGTAATACTTGAAAACCGTTGCAAATACCTAAAACAAGTCCTCCAGAATTTGCAAATTTTATTACTTCTCTCATCACTGGAGAAAATCTTGCTACAGCTCCAACTCTTAAATAATCCCCATAAGAAAATCCTCCAGGAAGAATAATTACATCAAAAAAATTTAATGTCGTCTCCTTGTGCCAAATGTATTCGACTTTGGCTCCAACAACCTTTTTTAAAACATGATAAGTGTCATGATCACAATTTGAACCAGGAAATACAACTACTCCGAATTTCACTTAGAAACCTCTTCCAATTGAAACGTGTATTTTTGAATTACCGGATTGGATAATATTTTATCACATGCTTGTTTTGTCAATTCTTCAGCCTTCTCTCGATCTATACTATCACTAAAACTTATTTGAAAATATTTTCCAGTTTCCACTTTATTAATATCCCGATATCCTTCCGAAAGGATCCCTTCGGGAAAAGAAATCAAAGCATTATGGATTGTTTTTGCTTCAGGGTCAAGAATTCCAGTCTTGTAAGAAACAATTACTTTGGCTATCCACATAGATTATTTACTCCTTCTCCTCATTGAAAAATGTAATCTGGGCTCCTCGTATCCCACCATCCATATTAGTAATTGTGTGATAATAAAGGCTCCGAAAACTGGAAAAACTGTGTAGCCCGGAAAAACAATCATTAGTAAAAAGACAACAATTACGAAAATACTTTTTGCAATAGTAAAAGTTCCTTTATAAAAAGAAATTTTCGGTAATGAGCTAACTCGAATATGACTTACCATAAGAAATGAAAGAACAACAACCATTGGTAAAATAATTTTCGGTTCACCATAATTACCAAAAAGTTTATTGTGAAACCAGATAAAAGATCCAATTGTTATAGCATTCACAGGAACAGGAAGTCCTGTGTAATATAGCATTTTCTCACCTTTGGCTTGAACATTAAATCTTGCCAAACGAATACTTCCAAATAGCAATGGGAAAAAGCTCAATATTCCCCCGATAAATCCCAACTCCGAAACAAATAGAATATTTATTAATATAGAAGGTGCTACACAAAAAGAGACAATATCCGCAAGCGAGTCAAATTCTATACCAAATTCAGATTCCTGTTGTAATCGACGAGCAACTTTTCCATCAAGTCCGTCAAAGATTGCTGCAACTATTATTAACATTATCCCGGTAATATACCGACCATGAAAAATCTCTAAAATCGCTAAAAATCCTGAGAATAAATTAAGTATAGTAAAAATACTTGGTATAAAAGACCTCTGAACTTTCATAAAATTTCTCCAATAATACTTTCGCCACCTTTTACTTTATCCCCTAATTGAACTTTTATCTTTACATTCTCCGGTATAACAAGGTCTACCCTTGACCCAAACATAATCATTCCGTAACGATCACCCTTATTAATAGCATCTCCCACTGAAAGATAAGATACAATTCGCCGTGCGATTAAACCGGCAATTTGGGTAACTGTAAATTTTAATCTGTCACTGTCAATTGAAATTTCACTCCGTTCATTCTCAAATGAAGCTATTGACTTATAAGCTGCCAGGAATTTGCCTTTTTTATAATTCACTTTTTTCACTATACCCCCGAACGGTACTCTATTTACATGCACATTAAAAATAGACATAAAAATGGAAATACGCTTCCCCTTGCCAACAAAACCATCCTCCGTGTTCTCAATTGCAACAACCTTACCATCCGCTGGTGAAATGATGGCATTATCTCTATCAGGAATCAGTCTATTTGGGTCACGAAAGAAATAAATCGATGGGAGAAAAAGGATAAGCGAAATCCAAAAAATTACTCTCAGCAAAATACTGGCTGATAGAAGAGTAAAAATGGATAAAATAAATGCTATAAAAAAAATGGGTAGTATAACTCTTATACCTTCTCTTGCTATCATCTTTTATCACCAACTATTCGCTTCATCATTTCCTTATAAGTTTTTTCCACATCACCGAGATCATGTCTAAATCTATCTTTATCCAATTTTCTATTTGTCCCCTTTTCCCAAAATCTACAGGTGTCTGGCGATATCTCATCAGCTAGCAGAACATGACCTTTGAATCTCCCAAACTCCAATTTAAAATCTACCAAAATTACATCAATTGAATCGAAAAATCCTTGCAATATTTCGTTTATTTTTAGAGCCTGGCGGCGCACTTCTGCAATCTCTTCAGTGCCAGCGATCTCCAAAGCAAATATATGTTCTTCATTCATAAGAGGATCATGTAGAGCATCGTCTTTATAATAAAATTCAACGATAGGCTTCTTAAAAGCTATCCCCTCTTTTATTCCATATCTCTTACACAAACTGCCGGTAGATACATTTCTAATAACCACTTCAACAGGAATTATCTCTACATTTTTAATAACCATTTCATTATCAGATAACTTTTTTTCAAAATGGGATTTAATTCCGTTCTTAGCCAGTAATTCAAATAGATAGGCGCTTATCGCATTATTGGCTATACCTTTTCCAATAATTGTTCCCTTTTTAATACCATCAAATGCTGTTGCATCGTCTTTAAAACGCTGTATAAGTAAATCAGGATCATCTGTTTCAAATAGGATTTTTGCTTTTCCCTCGTATAAACGCTTACCCTTTTCCATTTCTGTTCCTTTTTTTTGCTCGTTTAAATATACCATCTATGCGTTCTAAAACCTCTTTTAAATCAAACAGTTGTTCAATTTCATCAGAAGTCAAATACTGGTGCAGATTTTTGTCACTGATTAAAAGATCTTTAAAACTAACATCTTTATTCCAGGCTTCCATAGCATTTCTCTGGACAATTTTATATGCTCCCCCACGTGAAAGCCCTTTTTCTATTAATGCCAATAAAACTACCTGCGAAAATATCAGACCCTTCGTCTTTTCTAAATTCTTGATCATATTATCCGGATAAACTATAAGATTCTCAAGCACTCTTGATATTTCATATAATATAAAATCAATGCAAATACAACTATCCGGCAGAATAACGCGTTCGACTGATGAATGAGAAATATCTCTCTCATGCCATAATGGGACATTCTCTAACGCCGACTGGGCATAACCACGCAACAATCTGGCAAGACCACATATTCTTTCAGTAAGCACTGGATTCCTCTTATGAGGCATAGC
>DAOUYY010000256.1 GCA_030665885.1 Fidelibacterota bacterium | reverse complement strand
ATGTGGCAGTTCACCCAAAGAGAAGATTTTGATACCTATCTCAACAAACAATTAGAGAAATTACAAACAGATCATGTCGATATTTATTTATTCCATGGTTTAAACAGACAGACTTTTGGACTTGTTAAAAAATTTGAGTTAATTGAAAAGATGGAAGAAGCTAAAGCATCAGGAAAAATTAGACATATTGGATTTTCATTCCATGACTCATACGATGCGTTTAAAGAAATAATTGATTTTTATAATTGGGATATGGCACAAATCCAGTGGAATTTCGTTGATGAAAATACACAGGCAACCACGAAAGGTTTAGAATATGCAGCAAGCAAGGGTATTGCCGTAGTAGTAATGGAGCCCATAAAAGGAGGAAAACTGGCAAGTCCGACAAAGGAAATCGAAGAGATTATCGAGAGTGCTCCTGTGAAAAGAACGGCAGCAAAATGGGCTCTCGATTACGTGTGGAATCATCCTGGAGTCTCCGTTGTTTTGTCTGGGATGAGTACATTTGACCAAGTTAAAGAAAATATAGAAAGTGCAAAAGATTCGGGAATTAATATACTTAAGCAAGAAGAACTCAAAATAATTTCAGATATGGCAACACGGTATAGGAAAAAATCTATTATCCCATGTACATACTGTGAATATTGTCAACCTTGCCCATCCAGAGTAAATATACCTCTCAATTTCAGGTTATTGAATGAACTCATCTGGGTGGATAGTACTGAGCAAATGAGAGCAAAATACAAATATTTAGCCATCAAAGATGAAGATTTAAACGCCATGGAAAACAATGGTGCCGCTTCTTTATGTACTGAATGTGGTGAATGCCTTGATAAATGTCCCCAAATGATAGACATTCCAAATGAGTTAAAAAAAGTTCATCTGGTTTTAGGAGAAAATAACGAATTATCAGAAGTATTCAAGTTATTTCTGAGAGGACCTGTATTTGTAGATAAAGAAGAATTTCAGATCATCGGAATTGAAGACGTAGGTAAGAGAGAAAACCGGAACACTGCGGCTATTTGGGCTAAATTTCAACAGGAAATTACTGCCGTCTCCAGCAGAGATGCCTCCCACGGTTTAGGAATAAGGATAGGGACTGAAGAATTACAAAAAAAAGGAGAGGAACGCTATATAGTTTCGAATGAAGTATCCAGTACTGAAATCGTGCCTGAGGGGATGATAACAGAAACAATTCCTGCCCAAAAATATGCTGTCTTTACCCATATTGGATCATTGATAAACATTAGTGAAGCTTACGAATATATCTATGGAGATTGGCTTGTTAATAATACTCGATATGAGCGAGTGCCATGGGCAGCAGAATTTGAATGGTATGACGCACGATTTAGCTTAGTATCTGAAGATTCTGAATTAGATCTCTATATTCCAATACAAGCAAAATAGCTTATTACTCTCTTCTTTTATAGTAGTAATATTAGATCATTTTATAAATAATAAATAAAAATCGCTTAAGTTATTTTATAGAAATCACTAACTTTTTTACCCTCTTCGAAAATTAAGTTAATTCTTTCTAATTCATCAGGTATCTCAAGTTGCTGAGGACATTTCTCGAGACATTCCCCGCATTTGACACATAAGCTCGCAGATCCAACTCCTTTCCCACTTTTTTCTAATTCTTCTTTAGTTTTTGGGAGAGTTTTGTAATAGCTTGTAAATCCTGCTCTTGTCTTTTCTCCATACTGATTAAATTGATTAAGTAGGTTGAATAGAGCCGGAATGTTCACTCCTTCAGGACACGGCATGCAATAATTACAAGAAGTGCAAGGAACCAAGAATATTTTTTTAGTAAATGCTCCCTTTAAGTCTTTAATAGTTTGTAATTCTGCTTCTGTCATAATGTTAATACCTGAATTGTTTGCAGATTCTATATTCTCCTTTACTTGATTCATAGCACTCATCCCAGATAGAACAACAGAGACTTCAGGGTGATTCCAAACAAATTGGAGAGCCCATTCTGGTAGACTTCTTTTTACTTTTGACTCATCTAGAATTCTTTTTATCTCTGGACTATTCTCATTTAAATCTTTTTCATCAATAAAGAGTTTTCCTCCTCTTAAGGGCTCCATAACAATAACTGTAATTCCCTTTTCCGCAGCATATTTCACTCCTGCAGTACCTGCTTGGAAATTAACATCCACATAATTATACTGGACTTGACATGCATCCCAATCATAAGAATCTATTATCATTTTGAATGTATTAAAAGAATCGTGGAAAGAAAACCCAATATTATTGATTTTTCCCTCAGCTTTAGCTTGTTCCATTTTTTCCATAATGTTTAATTCTTTTACTTTTTGAAAACTCGCTCTACTTAATCCATGTAAAAGATAAATATCAAGGTAAGTGGTTTGCAGTCTCTTGAGTTGGGTGTCTAATATTCGGTTAAAATCTTCTTCTTTCTGAACAAAACTTTGATCGATTGGTAATTTCGTTACAAGGTGAACTTTTTCCCTATACCCATTTTGTAAAGCTCTGCCTACTAATTCTTCACTCTTATTATCCATATACATCCAAGCTGTGTCTACGTAGTTGCACCCATGGTCAATAGCGTAACGGATCATATCAATCGATTGTTTTTCATCAATAA
>DAOUYY010000149.1 GCA_030665885.1 Fidelibacterota bacterium | reverse complement strand
TATAGTACCGGGGATGATAAATGCCTTTGGAATTCTACTGTTCCGTCAATTTTTTATGGATATTCCCCAGGATTTGATTGATGCGGCTCGGATTGACGGCTGCAATGATTTTACAATACTTTTTAAGATTATATGGCCGGTATCAAAGCCGGTAATTATTACAGTTGGAATAATTTCTTTTATGGGCTCCTGGAATAATGTGCTGTGGCCCTTAGTTGTTATCCGGGATGAGGCATTAATGACTTTGCCCCAGTTGGTCACTCTTTTTAAAGTCGGTGGACAAGCAGAGAGTCAGCTAGGAGCTGAGCTTGCTGCGGCATCATTTTTAGCAATACCGATTATTGTTATTTATTCTTTTTTCCAGCGTTATTTTATTGACAGTATGGCAACTTCCGGGCTCAAGAATTGAAGAGTATATTATGCGTGCTGCCTTGTTTGATGGGACGGAAATAAAATTAATTCAAAAGACAATTCGGAAAATCCGGAATGACGAGGTTTTATTAAAGGTTTCGGTTTGCGGTATCTGTGGGACCGATATCAAGATACTTGCAGGAAAGTCGCATGCTTCACCGCCGGTAATCCTCGGACATGAATTTTGTGGTGTTATAGAAGAATGCGGAAAGAACATCTCAACACCATCTAAAGGAGATTTTGTAAGCGTTGATCCAAATATCTATTGCGGGCATTGCCAATTTTGCAGAAAAGGCAAAATAAATTTATGCGAAAATTTAATTGCATTAGGCGTGGATATTGATGGCGGTTTTGCAGAATATTGTGTTGTACCGGCAAAACAGTGTTATAAACTTCCTGCAGAAATGCCACTTGTAAATACAGCCATGCTCGAACCATTATCATGCGCTTTATATGGGAGTAAAATAGCCGGAATAATCCCCGGCGATTCCGTTTTAGTAATTGGTTCAGGAATGATTGGGATTATAATGGTAATGCTTGCAAAACTTTCGGGAGCGGCAAGAGTAATTGTAATTGATAAAAATGAAAAACGCCTTTACTTTGCTAAAAGTAGTGGTGCTGACTATGTTTTTGCTAATTCTGATAAAAATATGGAAGTATCAATCACAGATATTTTAAACGGTGGTGCAGACATTGTAATTGAGTGTGTCGGTTTGGTAGCGACTTGTGAGTTAGCAATCCGATTAGTAAAAAATGGTGGCAAAGTTATAATTTTTGGTGTTACTCCTGTGAACCAAAAAATGACTATTTCGCCCTATGAAATTTATAAAAGGGATTTAAGTATCAGAGGTTCATTTCTGAATCCCCATACGTTTTTCTCAGCAGTAGAGTTAATTGCTTCAAAAAAATTAAACTTTGAAGGGTTGGATATTGCTAAATTTCCACTTGGAGAAATTAACAATGCCATTGAAAACCAGAGAAAAAGTGTAAGCCTTAAAACGATTATAGATATGAGCTTATAACCTCTATGAAAAAGTTCGACGTTATCTGCATTGGTGAAATACTAATTGATTTTATTTCAGAAGAACCGGGTAAATTGTTAACTGATGTCAAAACTTTTTCAAAATTTGCTGGTGGTGCACCTGCAAATGTAGCAGCGGGACTTTCAACACTTGGTTTAAAAACAGCATTTGCCGGACGAGTAGGAAACGATCCTTTTGGAGATTATTTAATCAATTATCTGAAGAGACATAATGTAAATTCCGAACATATAATTAGAGACCCATTGCATAAAACGCGCCTTGCTTTTGTAAGTCTGGATTTAAATAAAGAGAGGTCTTTTGAATTCTGGGAAAAGAGCCCTGCGGATGTTAATATCAAATCTGATGATTACTCTCCTGAATTTCTATCAAGTTCAAGAATAGTACATTTCGGTTCACTTCCACTTTGTTCAGCTGAAAGCCATGATAATTTTTTCAACATTATATCTAAAGTAAATAGAGATAATGCATACATATCTTTTGACCCTAATTACAGGGAATCTTTATGGAAATCTAAAGAGGAGGCTCGTATCCTTCTCTCAAAATTTGCTTCAAAAGCAAATATTCTCAAAATTAACGAACAAGAGGCACTATTTTTAACCAAACAATCCTATCTGGAAAAAGCATCTGAAGTGTTGTTTGGGGAAAACACAGTACTAATAGCAATAACTCTTGGCTCTAAAGGTTGTTTTATCAAAACGAGGAATTTTTTCACTTTTGTCCAGGGTTTTAAGGTGAAGCAGGTAGACTCTACCGGTTGTGGCGATGCATTTCTTGCCGGGCTTTTAGCAAAGATAATAAAACAAAAGAGAAATATTGAATCTTTCAATGAGAAGGATTTAATTGAAATAGGAAAATTTGCTAATGGTACAGGGGCAATTGCAGTTACTCATTTAGGAGGAACAGAATCGCTTCCAACAAGCGAAGAAGTGAAAATGTTTTTAGAACAGATTTAAAAAATAATAATAGAACTCGAACAGATAGGTGTTTTTGATATGATAAAATTGATAAGATTGAGCAATAAGCCGATTTTAAGACCAAACAAAAATCATGAGTGGGAGAAATCCGCTGTCTTTAATGCTGCTGCTGTCTATGAAAAAGGCTTGTTTCACATGATTTATAGAGCTACCGATATCGGTGGGAATGAAAAATCTGGGCAATATATAAACCGCTTGGGTTATGCAGTTAGCAAAGATTTGCTAAACTGGCACCGATTGAGCGAACCGGTTCTTAATAATAGTGTGCCTCAAGAATTGAGAGGACCCGAGGACCCTAGAATCGTGAAAATTGGTAACACATTTTATATGACCTATGTCGGTTTTGCAGGCCCTTCCTTTAGAGATCATAAGATATGTCTTGCCACAAGTGAAGACCTTGTTAACTGGAAGCGCCTTGGAATCCTCCTCGATGAAGAAAACAAAAATGCTTCGCTTTTTCCTGAAAAAATCGCTGGAGAATATTTCCTTTTACACCGTCGCAAACCTGATATATGGATATCATCTTCAAAGGATTTAAAATCCTTTTATAATCATACAAAGATAATGTCTCCTATCCCTGGCACATGGGAACACAAAAAAATTGGAATCGCAGGTCCTCCGGTACATCATCCCAAAGGTTGGCTTCTCTTCTATCATGCAGTTGACAAAATAAATGTATACCGGTTAGGTGTTGCTCTATTGGATTATGAGAATCCGCGGAGAGTTCTGGCAAGGCAATCCGTCCCGGTTATTGAGCCGGAATTGGATTGGGAAATCAATGGCTTTGTACCTAATGTTATCTTTAGTTGTGGAACTATTGAACACGATGATCAATACACTGTTATATACTCCGGTGCAGATACGTCAATAGGAGTAGCCTATATCAAAAAAAACAATACCATATTTGATAAAAAAGATTGGATAGTTTAAGTGAAGAAAACCCTTTCTATATCACTATTATTTTTTTGTATTTCTTACTGTTCATGTCATAATGAGGTAAAATCTCGTTTACCAACTTCTTCACCTATAAACCTATCTCATGCTCTCTCCTTGGTAGATAGTATTAAAATAGACGGAGAAACTATTTCATTTATTTACATATACTCCGAATATCCGGATTATAAACCTACCGCTGCTATAGGAGAAGGTATTACTTGTGTAGACGATGTAGGAAGATTCATGGAAGTACTGGAAACAGAAATTTTAGTTTACAATAACGAAAGTCTTATTCCCATTGCTACCGGCATGACAAATTTCCTTCTTTACATGAGTAGAAATGACGGATTATGGTACAATTTTCTGCTTCAGGACGGTAAAATAAATAAAACTCGTCAAAATAGTATTGCCGAATTCGGGTGGTGGGCAATTCGTGGTTTGAGAGGACTTGCTGCTGCTTATTGTATATTCAAGGACTCTCCGAAAGACTCCGCACTTTTGGGAAAAATCACAAATCGCCTCAGATCAGCAGATTCACACATTCAGGAATCTATACAAAAATACCCTTCTCGAAATATTACCCCTCTTGGACAGCGACCTGCCTGGCTGATTAAAGATGCTCCCGATATAAACAGTGAACTTTTAATTGCTCTGACAAAACTGCATCGAACCGGAGATTTTGATTACTCGGAGGCTATTCAGAAAATCTCAAAAGGACTTATGGAATACCAATATTGCGATAAAAATCACGATCTCGACGGCATGTACTTCTGCTGGAAAAATATCTGGCACAATTGGGGAAATAATCAAGCGTATGCACTTCTGGAAGCATTCAAAATCACAGGGGATTCCACACTTTTTTACAGTGTCAAAACCTGGGCTGATTTTTTTATCCCATTCCTTATCGAAAATAAAACTCCAAGAGAAATCCTGGTAAATTCAAATAAGACATATAAAAAGGCGAATTTTCCACAAATCGCATATGGGATAAATTCGCTCTACCGAGGAACGAAATCGTTTGCTGATATTACTAATAGCAATATCTATAAAGAAAATGCCGAATCTGTTTTTGGTTGGTTTATAGGTCAAAACATAGCTCGAGCTCCTATGTACAATATAGAAACGGGAAGATGCTTTGATGGAATCAAAGAAGATTTATCTGTAAATTTGAATTCAGGTGCTGAATCAACCATTGAATGTCTGCTGGCAATTTTAATGAGAGGAAGAATTTAAAAGTTATATCAATATTTCTTTTTCGATTCTATACACATTTGTATCTTAATTACCCAGAATTAGAAATGCCAAATATAACTGATCCATTAGAAAGAGTTTTTTCAAATTTTGAAAAACAAATCAAGAGTTCATACAGGTCTAAAACAGCAAAGAAAAATCAAACCAATCCTCGGATTTTAATATAGATTTTGAGGTTTCATAATTGTTGTTGATAACTTTGCTATGGTTTACTTTATTTTACTCCAAGAATCTTCTTATAAACATTAAGGTAATCATCTACCATCTTCTTCTGACTAAAATTACTCTCAGCCCATACTCTACAATAGTTTCGGTCTAACTTTTTAATTTCTTTCAGGCACTCTACAGCTTCTTCTATAGAATAGACAAGAAATCCTGTCTTCCCATCAACTATAAGTTCTGACATAGACCCTCTAGGAAAGGCAATAACGGGTGTTCCGCAAAACATTGATTCAGCTACGCTCAATCCAAAAGGTTCATCAAAATTTATAGGATGGAGCAAAGCATAAGCACTACCTAAGAGCTCATTTCGTCTTTTTGGACCTGAGTTGCCAACGTAAATGATATCGTCGTTGTTTACGAATGGTTCTACTTTTTCTTTGAAATATTTTTTATCTTGAATAATACCGGAAATAATGAGTTTCATTTTAGCGGTTTTAGCTATTTGAATTGACTCATATGTTCCTTTATCATGATGAATCCTCCCGAAGTAAAGAAGATATTTTCCATGTTCTTTTTTAAAAGTAAACTGATCTGGCTGAATTCCATTATAGATTGTTGCAATATAATTTAATTCGGGGCAACGGTCAGAATTACTTATAGAAACATAATATCCGATATTATTGTACTTTTTAAAAATCGGAATAATCTTTGGTGAAGAAAATCCGTGAATAGTCGTTACCATAGGAGTCTTTATTAATTTAGAATAGGTTAATGGAATAAAGTCGTAATTATTATGAATAATATCATATTTATCAGCCTGCTCCATAAGATGACTGATATGCAAGCTCTCACATACTTTAGCATCCATTTCGGGATTCTCGCCGTAAGGATGCTTTATTACCCATTCAAGTTTTCCTTCAGTATAAGAATCACCAGTTGCATAAAGTGTGACATCTATGCCCTTTTCAACAAGACCTTCTGTGATGTTTGAAGCAATCTGTTCCCACGGACCATAATGAGCTGGAGGGGTTCTCCAGCAGGCAGTAGATAAAACAGCGACTTTCATGTTAAATAGCTTTCCTTGATTTAGATAGACACATATCTACAAGTTCGTTAATATTTGCCGTACCAACATTCATAACAGTATCTGCGCCACCCCAGTAGATTTTTACCGTACCGTCATTTTCAGGTACAGCTCCACACGTAAAGACAACATTATGAACATAACCGGTAATCTCATAGGGCTCTTCCGGCTGTAAAATCCAGTCATCACTGATCCCATTTATTATAGAAGGATCTTCTAAATCGTGCAGTGCTACTCCTAAACGATAAACACTTCCGTCCATTGTAGGAAAAACTCCATGATAAATGTTCAGCCAGCCTTTATCAGTCTTAATCGGGGGAGCTCCCGGGCCAATCTTCATCTCGTCCCAGTGATATTGCATCGGCTTCATAATAAGTTTAGATTCTCCCCAAAATTTCAGGTCAGGAGAATAAGAAATCCAAATTGACCACGGGCTTATCTCGGAATGAGGTCGGTCAAGGCGAGCATATAGACCATTAAATTTCTCAGGAAAGATAACAGTATTACGATAGTCAGCCTCTGTTATCAGGGAATAACGTTCAACAGTCTTAAAATCCTTAGTTTTTGCTAGACCTATTCTAACACCGTGTCTTGAATAAGCGCTGTAAGTAATAAGATATTCCCCATCAATAAAAATTATGCGGGGATCCTCAATACCATATTCTTCGTA
>DAOUYY010000059.1 GCA_030665885.1 Fidelibacterota bacterium | reverse complement strand
ATGTAATGGATATTAAGAAACGTGATAAAGACATAGACCAATAAAACGTTTGGGATCTCTCGTGATAGGGCAGTCGGAGAATACTTTGTGGAAAGGTTAAGGTTAAGAGAGGAATCAGTTAAAGTTTAGAGATGATTTAAGTGAGTGATCATGTATTATAATCAAATCGAACTTAACAAGGGGTGCATATGATTGATTTATTAATTCAGGTTGTTGACGATGAACCTGAGATTCGGATAGTGCTCAAAGACCTGCTGGAGAGCAATGGCTATGACGTAATAGTAGCTGAAAATGGCCTGGAAGCGATTCAGCTTTACAAGGAACATCTGCCGGGAATAATTCTATCGGACATTAAGATGCCTGATATAACAGGTATTGAATTATTAAAACAGATCAAATCTGTTAATCCCGAAGCTGTTGTGATCTTAATGACCGGTCATTCTTCTATTGAGAATGCGGTGGAGGCAATAAAAAGTGGTGCTGAGGATTATCTTCTTAAACCTTTAGACTACTATGATATTCTGAATAAGATTAATCATATTTGTAAACGCCAGGAACTGAAAATTAACAATGAGATACTACGCCAGGAGATGTTGCGTCATAAAACGGTCCAGATCGTTGGCAAATCAAGGAGTATACTCAAAGTCAAAAAAGAGATCAGACAGGTGGCAGGCTCCGACATCCCGGTCCTGATCATGGGCGATACCGGTACAGGCAAAGAACTTGTTGCACGTGCAATACATGATCAAAGCGCTCGTAAGAATCAACCCTATGTTGCCATTAACTGTGCCGCCATTCCTTCAGATTTATTGGAAAGTGAGCTGTTTGGACATGAAAGAGGCGCTTTTTCAGGGGCTGTCGCTCGTAAATATGGCTTATTTGAGGTTGCCGATAAAGGCACGATCCTTTTAGATGAGATCGGAGAGATGTCGGTTGAATTACAGTCAAAGATTCTTAGAACAATTGAAACAAAACAATTCCGACGATTAGGTGCAGGAAAGGAAGTTGTATCTGACTTCAGAGTGATTTCTTCAACTAATCGAAATCTCAAACAGATGATAACCGAGGGAAAATTTCGCGAAGACTTGTTCTATCGTCTCACTCCTTTTATCATTGAAGTTCCGCCGCTGCGGGATCGAAAATCCGATATTCCGCTCCTGGTGGACTTTTTTAGTGTGAAAAAGGGACGACATGATGCCAGTAGTGAAAAACAGAGCGAATTTATTGAAGCCTTGAAAAGCTACCCCTGGCCGGGAAATATTCGAGAACTCCAGAATGCACTGGAGAGAGTATTTCTTTTAGCAGGGGATAGGGTGCCATCTGTTAATCATCTTCCCCCTGAGATTCAAAATATATATTATCGGCAGGACAACATGCTAAAATATGGCTCTGGTACGCCGACACTTTCTGAGATTGAGCGGAATTATATTTTAAAATTATATCATGAATTGGGTGACAATAAAACTCTGACAGCTGAAAAATTGGGGATAAGCTTAAGATCATTGTACAACAGACTCAAACAATACGATATTCTCAATTAGGGCTATCAAGGCGAAAAGCCATCAAAACTTAATCTCAAAATACACCTCTTAAACAAGCCTGTTTAATAGTGCAATAATTGCATTTTATACCATGCAAATATTGCAATATTGTTTTAAACAGGCTCTTGTTTGTATTCGTATAACATCTATATAAACATCATCTTGCATCGCATTTAGTGCTTTGGTATGAACTTTGGCTAATAACAGGGTGAGATGTCAAAGAATACTAAAAAGCAAGCAGATGAAATGACCAGATTAAGTTATGAAAAAACAACCCCCGGAGCCATCAAGAATGGAAAGGGAGAGTTTTTTCATTTCCTGACAGATACTAAAACTTTAGCGGTGGTTGGTAATCTGATAAAAGGCAATGTCTCATCTGCTCCGAATGAGGAGACAAGATCATGAAACGAATTAGCCTGTTATTGATTGTCATATTTGTAATGGTAGAATCTCTTTTTTCGCAGGAATATTTAAAATGGCGTTGGTCGGATCAACCAATTATGCAGATGCCTGACGCTTCATTTTTGCATATGGTTGGAAGTGCATATTTAGCTGAAACATTAAGCAAAAGGATGCATCCGCTAAAGGCTGATCTGTTAACTTTATCACTTGGTATAGCCTGGGAAATCAAAGATGGGCTCATTCCTTATGAGGAAGCAGGATATTTGGGGGCAGAAGGATTTTCTGTGAATGATCTTAAGATGGATATAATAGGAATAATCATGAATCGTTTAGGAGGATATCTTTTAAAGCGAGGCTCAGGGAATTACGGAAGTAAATATTTCTCTTTTAATTGGAAGAAAGACCGGAACGCTGTCGCCACCCTGTCAGTGAATTTCTGACACTAAAAAAAGGAGGTCAAATTTGATCTCCTTTTTTTATTTCACCGGATTTCCTGAGAAGTATCAGACAGAAGCAGTTGAAAAAATCAACGGGCTTTTGTCTTTTTTTAAATTTAAATATAAATTCCGGCTTTATCGATGATATTGGCTATCCTCCCGTAAAATGTGATAGAGGAACATTTCTAACTTTAACAAAAAATGGATGCAACTACATAATTTTCAAAACAGACAAGATCGGAGGCGAAAATGGAAAAGTTAGCTCGTATCCTTTTGGCGGAAGATAGTAAAAATGAAATTGAACTTACTCTAAACGCTCTGGAGGAAATTAACCTGGCTAACGAAGTCTTTGTGGTGCATGACGGAGAGGAAGCTTTGAATTATCTCTATTATTGCGGCGAATATGCCGAACGCCCTAACGGCAATCCTGCTGTTATCTTGCTTGATCTCAAAATGCCGAAAGTTGACGGATTGGAAGTGCTGCGTGAGATCAAACAGGATGAAAATTTAAAAACTATTACGGTAGTAGTATTGACATCTTCACGAATGGAATCGGACCTGATGAAAAAAGTTATGAACTGGACGTTAATGCGTATATTGTGAAACCGGTGAATTTCCAAGAATTTGTAAAATCGGTCAAGGAATTAGGCGCATTCTGGGCGATTTTGAATGAAGCACCTTCAGGTTCGGTTAGTAAAATGATTAAATAGTTTATCATTGATTGAAAATGGCAAAGTTTTATTCTTTTTAACAACAAGGTAGCTTCTCATGAAAAAACTAAAAATTCTCTATCTTGAAGATAATGTGACTGATTTTGAACTTGCCGAAGCTATTCTGGAAGAAGAACAGCTGTTGGAGAATATTGAAAGAGTAGAAACCCGGCAGCAGTTTCAGGATGCCCTTCTAAAATAACGATTATGATATTATCCTGTCGGATTACAGCCTGCCTGCATTTGATGGTTTATCCGCTTTGAAGATCACGCAGGAAAAATCTCCATTTACCCCTTTTATCATCCTGTCCGGCACATTGAGTGAAGAATTAGCTATCGACACTTTTAAGTATGGGCGCTACCGATTATGTGTTGAAACAGCGTATAAGCCGTCTTATTCCCGCAATCCACCGAGCCGTTGAAGAAGCCGAGGAAAAGAGCAAACTCAAGCAAGCGGAGGAAGCGCTAAAAGAAAGCGAAAAACGATTCAAAAAACTTTCAAACCTTACTTTCGAGGGGATACTGATTCACGATAAAGGCGTGACTATCGATGTAAACGAATCGCTCACAAGGTTATTGGGCTATACAAGAGGAGAAATGATTGGCAAGAATGTAATAACGCTATGTGTGCCGCGGGAGTATCACGCAAAAATAAAAGAGAAAATTGTTAAACATAGCGCGAAACCTTATGAGGTAATGGCGAGGAAAAAGGATGGAACTCTATTTCCAGTTGAGATCGAAGCAAGAAACGTAAAAGATAAAGATGGAAAAATCCGGGTAACAACAATAAAGGATATCACAGAGCGCAAGCAGGCTGAGGAAGAAGCTCGAAAGATGCATCAGAACTTAGTCAAAGCTCAAAAAAAACTAAAGCGGGCATATGAAGGTGAGAAACAGCTTAGAGATAAATTAATTCAATCCGAGAAGCTGGCGTCTTTGGGGCAAATGGGCGCCAAGATAGCTCATGGGATCAATAATCCGCTTACAGTTGTCAGCGGCAGGGCGGAGATGGGGATGGATATGGATACCAGTGAGAAAGTAAAAAAGTCATTCAGTATCATTTTTAAAGAGGCACAGAGAATTAAAGACATCACTTCTACTTTTATGAATCTTTCCAAACCTACATTGCCGAAAGAGGAGTTGCTGGATTTGAATGAAGTTGTGGAAGAATGTGTTGAAGACCTTAAAACAGCCGGAGTTATTAAACATTATAAAGTGAATAAAAATTTACAGTCAGATCTTCCGGAAATTACCGGAGACTGTGACCGTTTGATCCAGGTTTTTCGCAATCTCATTGTAAATGCTTCACACGCCATGGCTGACTGTTAAGAAAAAATCCTTACATTGCGATCCTCTGTTTCAAAGGGTGGAAAATTTCTGGAGTTTTCTATTCAGGATACAGGCTCTGGAATTGAAAAGGAAAAACTTGATAAGATATTTGAAGTTTATTATACAACAAAACCAGATGGATTAGGAACCGGACTCGGACTGGTTGTGGTAAAAGATATTGTAGAAAAACAACACAAGGGCAGAGTATTAGTCGAATCGGAAGTTGGCATGGGGACTACCTTTACAGTTCAGTTGCCTTTAAAGACTAAGAGTGAGAAGAAGAAAATATTAATAGATAAAAATGAGGCATATGTCAGAGAACTCTATATGATGTTTTTCGAGAATAAAGGATTGTAGGTCTTTACAGCCACAAATGGAAAAGAAGCGCTGGATTATTTTGAAAAGATTCAACCGGATATTGTATTATCCGACATTGAGATGCCGGTTATGAATGGATTGGAACTGGCTGAAAAGGTGAGGGCTATAAATCCTAAACAGAAGATTATATTCATGACAGGCTTTTATTATGAGACTTCTATCAAAGAGAAACTTGAAAAAGCCAATATCCCATTTTTTACAAAACCTGCCAAGCTTAACGCTGTATGGAAAATGATAAATAAAGAGATGTAGGGGTAATATTACTTAAATTAAACCTGGATTAATATTATATTTTTGTTAATATTAATTAGATCCTTTCTATAATGTCGGTTTTTCCGATAAATGGAAACTTGACTTATCCGGCAGTTGCCGGATGAGTTAAGTTGATTTATTTCAATGAATTAGAAAACTTAAGTCATCCGGCAACTGCCGGATAACTCAAGGTTTCATAGTTTATCTCAAAGAGAGATCTTTGACATAGAAAGATATTGATTAAAGGTTTTTTTGGTTCTTAACATTTATCGGATATCTTGTTTTATCCTGGCAGCTTTACCCTTCAATTTTCTGAGATAATAGAGTTTTGCTCTCCGAACTTTTCCAATGGAAATGCGATCAATCCTCGAAATATTCGGCGAATGCAGTAGAAAAATTCTCTCGACTCCAATCCCATTTGAAATTTTTCTTACTGTAAAAGTCTCATTAACTCCACCACCTTTTCGCGCAATCACAATACCTTGAAATCGTTGAATCCTTTCTTTATTGCCCTCTCTAATTTTAACTTCTACTATAACAGTATCACCAGCTTTAAATTCAGGAATATCTGTTCTAAGTTGATCTGCAACAGCTGCAGCCAATTTATCCATTATTTCCTCCAAAATCATTTCTTTCAGTTTTGCTATTCAACAAGTCGCTCCGCCTCTGACGGGTTCTATTAATTCGTTGTTTATGCTTCCATTCAGCAATTTTTGAATGATCCCCCAAAAGTAAAATTTCAGGAACACTCATTCCACGATATTTTTGTGGATGAGTATAAATTGGACCCTCTAATAGACTATCTGTAAAAGAATCAGTCTCTGCTGATTCATAAGAATGAAGTACTTCCGGGATATGTCTAATGACTGCATCAATTATCATCAAAGCAGGCAATTCTCCACCTGTTACTACAAAATCTCCAATGCTAATTTCATCAGTCACCAGTTTTTCTAACACTCTTTCATCTACTCCCTTATAATGACCGCAAAAAAAGGTAAGATCACTTTCTTTTGCTAACTCTTTTGAAAGGGCATGATTAAAAACAGTACCTTGTGGAGATGGAAATATTACACGCGGTTTTGATTTGCCCAATTTTTTTTCTAATCTGTCATATGCGCGAAAAAATGGCTCTGGTTTCAGAACCATTCCAGGACCACCACCATAGGGCGTATCGTCAATTTGCTTATGTTTATCCCTGGTAAAATCACGTAGATTCCAGATTTCATAAACTACACCCTCTTTTTCAGAGGCTTTTTTAAACATGCTCTCAGAAAGACAGGCTTTAACCATTCCCGGAAAAGCTGTGACAACAAATATTTTCACTCAGGAAATAACCCCTCAATAATTTCAACAAACACAACTCTGTTTTCCCAGTCAATATCCTTAATGAATCTCTCAATAGCAGGAATAAGCACTTCACCGGAATCTGTTCTTATAATCATTAATGGTTGTGGATTGGAATAATCTATATTAACTACCGATCCCTTTAACTCACCTGATGTATAGACTTTAACTTTAAAACCAATCATTCCGCACAGATTAGTAGTTTTAACCTGATTTACAGGGAGAAAAACCTTGATTCCCTTTAAATAATCCGCCTCTTCACGGGAATGAACATTTCTCAATTTCAAAAAAGCACGCTTCCCAACAATACGTAAAAAATCCACATCCCAAGGATTAATGTGATCAGTGTTATCTCCCAACCACACTTTTCCTATTATTTTTTCAATCTCAATATTCTGGGAACTTAGAGAAATTACTAATTCACCGCTTAATCCGCGACTTCTGACAACGGTACCTACGGGGATTAGTTCTTCCCCACTCATCTCCAAAAATTATTCTATAATTTCTAAGATTGCCCTTTTTTGACCTTGCTTAGCTGCAGCGGCAGTTAGTAGAGTTCTCAAAGCTTTTGCTGTACGACCTTTCTTTCCGATAACTTTACCAAGATCCCCCTCTTTAACTGAAAGCTCCAAAATGATAGTTTTTTCGCTGTCAACCTGGGTAACTTTAACTTCATCTGGATTATCAACTAACTTCTCCACAATGTACTTGATAAAATCTTTCATAACTGTACTCCTTATTACTGGTTTCTAGACAACACCTTTGTATTTTTCAAAAAGTAGCAATTGGAATTTAATGAAAAAATATTAATAAGATACTTAATTATTAATCCCATATCTTTTCAAAATTTAAATTATGATTCCTTCTTTTCTGAATCTTCTGTTTTATTTTCCTCAGTTTCCTTCTTTCCAGTCTTGTCTTTATCTTCACTAATAGGACTTACTTTCTTAGATTTCTCTTTCTGCGAGGATTTTTTATCTACACTTTCCTTAACTTTCTTTCTTTTGGCAGCGGGTGCCTTTTCTTTTGCTGGAGGGGTTTTTCGTTTAGAAGCTTTTTCTGTTAAAGCCTTCACAGGCTTAGCACTTTCCTTGATCTCTTCTTTCTCGGCTTTGACAGTTTTCTCTTCAGCAGGTGGAGTCTCTTCCTTAGGTTTCTCTTTTATTGAAACTTCTTCTTTTTCAACCTCTTTACCAACTTCCTCTTTAACAGGTGCTTCTACTTCCTGTTCTACAGGTTGTACTTCTGGTTTCTTTTCCACTTCCAGCTTAGATTCTCTATCTTTTTTCGCCAATTCCCATTTCTGTAATTCAATATTACGGGTTTCTTCACTTACCTTATTTCTAATAAGATGCCATTCAAGAGCAATACCCTCTTTTTGCAGTAAATTGAACACTGTTTTACTTGGTTCAGCGCCTTTTTTTAGCCAATCCAAAACTTTTTCCTTGTCAATTTGAACAGTAGCCGGTTTTGTAATTGGATTATAGTATCCAAGTTTATCAAGATAACGCCCATCTCTCCGTACTCGAGAATCCATAACTACAATACGATAAAATGGTCTCTTTTTTCTTCCCATGCGAAATAACCTAATTCTAACAGCCAATTGTTGCCTCCTTTATTTTTAAAAGCCCATCCGAAGAGCAGAAAGATTTTTTGGTATTCTCATTTTACCCATCTGCCTGGTAAGTTTTACTACTTGCCAGTACTGATTCAGAAGTCGATTCACATCACTTGTTCGGGTACCACTACCTATTGCAATTCTATGACGACGACTGCCATTTAGTATTGATGGGTTTATTCTCTCTTCTTTCGTCATAGACTGAATTATTGATTCAGATCTTATTAGTTCACGATCATCAACTGTAATATTTTTCATTTTTAATTTTGCAAATCCAGGTATGAGCTCCAAAACATCTTCTAAAGGTCCCATTTTCTTTACCTGTTTTATCTGAGATAAATAATCTTCAAGTGTAAATATCTTTTTTCTTAATTTTGATTCCAGACGTGCCGCTTCTTCTGCATCTACTGATGCTTGAACTTTTTCAACTAAAGTAACAACATCTCCCATTCCGAGAATTCTGTTGGCAATTCGATCAGGATGAAAAACTTCTACATTTTCTATTTTCTCTCCAGTTCCAACAAAAATTATCGGTTTGCCTGTCACTTTTACAATTGAAAGAGCTGCGCCACCGCGGGCGTCACTATCCATTTTTGTGAGAACAATGCCATCAAAATCAAGTTTTTCATTAAAAGTGGTTGCAGCGTTAACGGCATCCTGTCCCGTCATTCCATCAGCAACAAATAATATATTCTGGGGTTTAACTGATTTTTTTATATCAAGTAATTCTTTCATCATTTGTTCATCTATATGGAGACGCCCTGCTGTATCAATTATCACAGTGTCCCGATGATTCTGCCTTGCAAAATTGATTGACTCTTTTACCCTTTTCAGAACTTTAGATTCATCTGAAAACACCGGAACATCAATCTGTTTTCCTAAAATTTCCAATTGAGTCACAGCAGCAGGACGATAAACATCAACCGACACTAATACAGGAGTATGATTTTTTTTTAAAAGATGGTTTGCCAGTTTTGCAGCAAATGTGGTTTTACCGCATCCCTGAAGTCCAACTAATAAAATCACAGTTGGAGGAACCGATGCGGTTTTTAACTGACAGTTCTTTTTTCCAAGAAGATCGGTTAATTCATCACTGATTATTTTAACAATAACCTGTCCGGGAGAGAGACTTTTTGTTACAGCTGCCCCAATTGCCTTTTCCTGAGTACTCTGTATAAAATCTTTAACAACTTTGTAATTAACATCAGCTTCGAGCAGGACACGCCGTATTTTACGCATAGCATCACGGATATTACTCTCCGTAATCTTCCCCTCTCCCTTGAGAGTTCTAACTATTGATGCAAAACCCTTTTGTACTTGCTCTAACATAATCTATTTAAACGTCAATTGCTAAAAGCGGGTAAATTTACTTTTCCTTACATCCTTATGCAAGGCAAAATCATACAATAAACATTGAAAATAAAAGCAAAAAGTAGTCAAGAAACTGCTATTTGATGAGAACTCACTTTGAATCACTATATTAAAAAACCTTGCAAAGGTTCACCTCAAAGATTTCTTCGGAATAAATACTTACAGGCTCGGAGAATTATCAGCCGGAATCTACCGTTTTATTAACATCTTTCTAAAGAGCAAATTCCCGAATAATGTTATAAAACAGATAGATAAAAGAAATAAAAGCGTGATATACAGTCCCCAGATTGGGATAATAATTCCCGATACAAAATACGCTCCAATACAGGAACCAAGAACATCCCATGCATAAACTCGTCCGGCAGCAGGAGCAACTGAAGGAGAAGCACTTAATTTATTTGCATACATCGTAAGAATAGGAAAAATAATACCTTCTATAAAACCACTTCCAAAAAGTACAATTGGAACCATCCAGGATATTGAGATGGGCGTTGCATGAAAAACAAGAAACAGAAGTATTATTACTGGAAGAAAAGTAATCAGTATCAATAGAACTATCAACTGCTTAAATCCCATACCAGGAATACCTTTAATTTGACACATTGCTCCTAATCCTGCTCCAATCATAAAGGCAAACATGAGAAAAACAATCCGTAGATAAACCCCTCCAACATAGCTCTGGAAAATAATAATCAAGCTTACTTCCAAACTCATATGCACAAAACCAATGGCAGCCATGCTGAAATGGATTAATGCCCTTCCCTTACTACGAACACGAAAAGTAACCACCAAAGCAGTGATAATTATGACCAATATGCCCAGAATGTATTCCGGGCTGATTTCTCGAAGACTTTTATATAAAAAACTGACCACTCCTTTAGTTCGTTGATCCCACAAAACTGTATCATAGTAGTAACCAACAGGACAGGTTATCAGATTAACCACTTCTGTCTGACACTGATCAACCTGGCTCTTAAGAAAATCTATTCTCATTGGAGAAAGTCTATCATAGAGATAGTAATCCTGAATGTACATCATTTTTAAATCGCGATTCTTCAATGTAGCAGATATACTTGCATAATCATTATGAACAGGAAAATCCGAAGCAAGTAAATGAATAGTCTCTCCCGGAATCCACGTAACATTTTTAAAAACCAATTTTACTGTATTAGATATTGTTTTAAAGAAGTCAATATGATCATCTGCTAAAAAATTCTCCCCGCCGGGAAAATGAAGCACAGCAATTCCATTCGGTAATATTACTCTATGAATCAACTGGAAAAATTCATAAGTATAAAATCTATTCCATTGGGCATTAACCGGGGTCGGAATGTTTAATAAAACAACGTCATATTTCGATCCGGTTCCTCGAAGCATTTTTATAGGATCTTCTATTATATAGCGAACCGAACAGTGAAAAGAGTCACAAACTGCAAAAGAATTCAGATCTTCTTGAAGAATGCCGTCCGGTTGAAGAATCGTTACATCTTTAACAGATTGGTGGCGTTCTATTTCTCTAATTAATTCGGAATTCCCAATTCCTATAACGAGAATAGATTCCGGATAACTATGACTTAAAAGTCCAAAGTGTACAAGTTCTTCGGCTCTTTCCCTTTCACCAAAAGTCCAGATTGGCTCACTATCACCATATATTGTTGAAACACCCTCATAATCAACAGTGGTCAGGGAAAGATAATGCGACTCTTTGAAGGATTCTATTTTAAAAGGTTTCCACTTGACTTTGAGAAGCAAAGGCTGACTGAAGATTAGTAAACAGATTGTTACAAGCAAACTGATAAATAAAGAGATAAATAGCCGTTTCTTAGAAGTTATAAGAAAAACAGTAGCAGAGATGATAAACAGAGCTACCATAAGATGAAGAGTTTGCAGTGTACTCAATCCCAGATATATGAATTCAGCAAACAGAAGACTTCCCAATGCGGCTCCAAACATCTCCGCTAAATAAACACGAGGAACAGCTGATTTATCAGAAAAACTCTTTATCCATTCAACAAAAAATGGGAAGAATAGTCCATTGCTAAAAGAAGGTATTATGAGAATAAGAAATGTCCATACAAAGATTGGTCCAAATCCAACAATTTCACTTGTATGAATTCCGACTATTTTCCTGACCATAAATAGGATATATGAAAATAACAACAGCATAATTGCATAAATAAATGAAATAGATAAGATAGTTGGACGAATGGACATCCTCTTTACAAGACGGCTCCCTGCCATACTCCCTATACCTGTCCAGAGAAGCCAGTGTCCTAATACCACGCCCATTGTTAGTTCATTACCATAAAATGATAGAGCAGATAACCGAACATAAGATATCTGCCCTACCATTGACACTGCTCCCAGTGTTCCAACTAGAAACAAACTAAATTTTGATTTTAAATTATTATTCATATAATAACATATATCAGACTAATTAACTTCTGGAAAC
>DAOUYY010000232.1 GCA_030665885.1 Fidelibacterota bacterium | reverse complement strand
CCATTTTTCCTATAATCTCGGCGGTAAATGTTAAATGTTACATTTTTGTCGCCATGCTTCCAGAATAAACGCATTTCAGTGCCACTGCCCCAGATATCTCTATCAATATCTTTTGGTGTGGAAAGTACGGGTCGTTTTGATAGAGTTAAGTCTTTTCTAATGGAATTTTTTATAGATAAATTTTTTATAGTATCCGTAATTGTAGCAGATTCTCCTGTTTCTCTGCATAAGAATGTGATTGTATAAACATCACCATTTTTCAAATCGCCGAAATTCCCCAGTTCTATACCGTAATATCCGTAACTACTTATACTTTCATCAGCACTTCCCCATCGAGGTGCAGTTGCAGTGAGAATTTTTGTTGGATCATTATTTAATATTACCATTATCTGTGGCATTGGTGAGCGATGCTGACAACGTTCGCCATCCAGATGAGAAATTCTACCCCAAACAACATAGACAGGCTTTTTCTCGATATCTACTTCATGAGGAATATGAATATGTCCCCATTTGTAACTTCGGTAGCTCGTCATACGGTCTGGTTTTCGAGACAGGAGAAAGACATCCTGCACCGGATTGATATAAGGTACATCATGACCAAGAACCCAGCTATCCGGTAATTCTTCGTGGGAAAAAGTGATAGCATTACTTTGTGGATGGAAAGAAACGTTATTAAATACTCGGTAATTGTTTTGTAAAAAAGGAGTAACCTGCAAATCAATCGCCTGCTTTCCACTGTTTTTTAGAATCACATCGTGCACAGCAATATGTGAACTATAAACCAGAAAAGTCGCATCAACCTGCAAATTTTCATAAGGAGTATAATGATATTTCACCATATCGGGATAAGATACTGTTATAACCGGTTGCTGATATAAGTCTTTGGATTCGTAAACATAGTCCGCCCCTATTTTAAAAGCAAGACACAAATCGCCGCCGGTATCTGTTGTAAAATCTATACCGCGGCTGGAATCGTAAAAAAGAAAGTGATAACCCTCATCAAGAGTAAATTCAGAGCGTTCCATGGCTGCGGCATAAGTGGTAAATAACGGTGAGTCTTTCGTTGCGGATAAATTTGAAAGGTACGGTGTATCATTTTGTGCAAATATCATATTTGATAATCCTAAGAAAACCACAACACTTAAAATTTTGATTTTCTGCATATTTCCATTCCCCTTTTTAAGTTTAAAATCAGTATAAAAAACCAGTTTGTTCCCAAGTGTCGGGAGAAATTGGTTCCTGAAAAAATCTAATGACTATCATTGTTTTGTAGCTGAATGTTACTCCTGAAAAAATATCATTTATCAGATTAAAATTATCTTCACTGATTGGTAGGTCAAAAATATTCCCAGCCCGATAATTACAACAGCACCAAATGTAGATATTACTTGCAGGCGTTTATCATTTAATCGCCTCTTTAAAAAATAAGACGCTTTTACTACAACAATTCCAAGTGTTACCAGAGTAAAAGCTAATCCAATACTGAAAACTAATATGATGATGATCCCTAGGGCGATTTTATGAAGAGATATGGCTAATAGTAAAATGACAATCGCCTTTGGACAGGGAACAACACCTCCAGAAATACCAACTGCAATATTACTCCAAATAGAGAGATCTGAATTATAATGATTATGAGTATGAGGCTCATGTTTTAGATCGGATGACTCTGAATTTGAGTACTGCTGTATACCTTTAAGACAAACATGCTTATCTACATTATGTTGTTCATGACTGTGCTCATGGAAATTATTTAGAAAATATTTATTATTCCCCCTTTTAAGTACTCTATACCGAGAAATAAAAAGCCATAGACCAATGAAGAAGATTGCTATCCCTGAGAATAATCCGAACCACTTGCTAATTGTTTCAGGCAAAAAGAAATCTGCAAGGAAAAGTGCTAGAAATCCAACAACCAAAACGGTGAAGACGTGAGATATTGTTAGTGTAAGTGCCAGAGTGATTGCATCCCTGATACGACCTTTAGTTCCGATTAGATATGCTGCCATTAAAGATTTACCATGTCCTGGAGATAATGCATGTATTGCACCTAATATGAATGCAACTATCAATACAAGAATTATTAAAGTTGGACTCAGTTGTTCGTAATATAAAACCTCCTTTAATAGATCTTTGTTCATTTCAGAGTTTTAAGTTTTTTTAAATTTTATTCGAATCTTTGGATAATTTGAATTGTTTATGCGAAGGATTGTCTCATCATAAAAAACACCAAATATATAGACCGCTTTTTTGTCTTTTTTGATTCGTCCGGGATACGTTGAAATAAATTGGATCGATTCAGAAGCAAAGACCCTCAATTGCAAATAGCGTCCTATTGCTTGCTCCTGTTCATCGGTAAATTCCACTCTTTCCTTTGCCATTTTTATAAAATGGTTTCCTTTCTGGAAAAGTAACTTAGGATCGATCACTAATTCATGTTCTCCTTGTTCGATATTTAAGTCATTTAAAACGAAAAGTGCTCCAACCCTGAACGGTGCAAGAAGAGAATCGGTTAAAAGAGTAGAAGCAAAGATGTCTACTAATTTAATGGTAAATTTGTTTTTTTCTATGAGCAATGGCAGGTTTTGAAGCGTTTCGTTAATTGATTTTTTATAATCTGTAAAGAAATTGTCTACCTCTTCTTTTGTCAAAAAAGTATCTGAATTGACATCGATCATATTGCGGATATGTGGTGCAATCTGTCCAAAGTATTCTGATTCATATTGTATAGTGATATACTCAGGATAAATATCGATACGTATATCATCTTTCATTTCTTCCCTTGTTTCAGAAAATTTATAGCCGTGGGATTCCGCTCGATTTAGTGGTAGTATAAATAATAAAAGAAATAGAATTAAGAAACGCACCATAATGAATTCAATACACGTTAATACTATTTTAATAGAATCATTTTTTTAATTAAGTTTGTTCCTCCTGATGTGCTCAATCTGTAAAAATAGATACCACTCGGTACCGGCTCATCTATATCATTTTTTCCATTCCAAGTCACATTATAAGCACCGGGTTGTATATAGCCATTTTTTAAAGTACAAATACGTTGCCCAATAATGTTATAAACAGCAAGATCCATAGCCCCTGTATCGATCACCTTGTAATCAATTCTCGTTTCAGAGTTAAATGGATTTGGATAGTTTTGTTTAAGCTGGAAATATCTCAGTAAATTATTTTTATTATCATTTTTTCCATCAATTGACATTAATTGTTTAGCCCTTTCAACCGCTCCTTCATAATCAACAAAATAGTACCACCAATTATTTAATACACCATCGGTAACACCTGTATATCGCGGTAAATGATTAAACCACCATCTCATATATCCAAGTTGATCACACCCCCATTCCGAACAATTT
The DNA here is from genome assembly GCA_030665885.1 of Fidelibacterota bacterium. Lineage (GTDB taxonomy): Bacteria > Fidelibacterota > UBA2242 > UBA2242 > UBA2242 > BS750m-G69. The sequence goes on along the minus strand of DAOUYY010000232.1, from coordinate 283 downwards.
AGACTTCTCGTTTGGTCAAGCAAAATCGGGTATCTTTTCCAATTATCTGCATAAGTACTTACATATCGCGTATTGCTATAATCATAATCACTTTGTCCATTTGGAGGAAAGTGAATATTACCGATATGAGCCTGACCAGTCATATCTTTGTCAAACCTTGTAAAAAGTTCCCAATTGTTAGGATCTGAATTTTGACAATCCCATCTTCCATAAACGTGTCGGATAGCACTTTCAACCCGATGACCGACACTGTGTATCGCACAGTCAAGCCCACGTTCATAAT
>DAOUYY010000179.1 GCA_030665885.1 Fidelibacterota bacterium | reverse complement strand
GTGAAAAACCAACCCAAATATATAAATATAAGCACATTTAATAAAATGTTTTCCAAGGTTAAGATAAAAATTTCCTGTAAGATGGATAGCATTCCAATTTCCGTCAGGAGCACATTACTAATGGGGGATATTAAATTATTGCTCGAAAGAATAAAGAAGATTATTTAAATGAATCGATTATGGATGCTTTAGTTGAATATTTGTTGGAATGGTTAAAAAAAACAGAAGTAAATCAAACACTCTTGTTTGATGATCCTCTGTAAAGTTTGAAATCCCGAATAGGTTTTTTATGCAAAAAGAGAAACAAAGTCGAACTTATTAACATCCACCAGACCTTTATCCGTAATTTTAAGTTCAGGAATAACCGGTAAAGCCAAAAATGACAACGTCATAAACGGATTTTCTAATATACACCCTAGTTTATGTGCTTCTGATGTTAAATTATCTCCTAAATCCCTCACCTCTTTTAAAGGTTTGTCGCTCAGTAGCCCTGCAATCGGAAGTGATAGAGAAGCACTAACCTCCCCATTCTTAATGACCACCTGACCGCCATTCATTTTTTTAATAGTTTCAACCGCTTTAAGAATGTCCATATCATTTACGCCAACTATAATTATGTTATGAGAGTCATGTGCAACAGTCGAAGCGATTGCACCCTCTTTTAGTCCCACTCCTTTAACAAACCCGATTCCAATATTCCCGGTTGCTTTATGGCGTTCAATAACAACAATCTTTAATATATCCATATCTGAATTACTTATTAATACACCATCTTTGATAGTGGCTTTATATATTTTCTTTTTTGTTATTATCTGATTTGGCACTATCTCTATGACATGTATTCTATCTCCTCTTGCCTCAACTATAAAATCTTCCTTATTCACCGGTTTAAAATGAACAGATTTGGGGGTTTTCACTGCTTCATACTTTATTTCTTCCACTAAATTGCCCTCTTCTGCAACAAGTATTCCCGATTTATAGACCTTTTTAATCACAAAACTTTTAAAATCATCAAACACTATCATATCGGCTAAATATCCCGGAGCTATTGCACCTACATCTTTAATTTTAAAATGGGAAGCCGTATTTAATGAAGCCATCTGAATTGCAGTGATGGGATCCACTCCCAACTTTATAGCCTCTTTAACCATTGAATTAATATGCCCATGGTCCATCAGAAAATCAGGGTGTCTGTCATCAGTTACAAACCCACAGAACCTCGAATTTTGCTGATTAACAAGAGGCAGTAGAGCTTCCATATTTCTTGCAGCTGATCCCTCTCTAATCATTATAAACATACCTTTACTCAACTTTTCAATTGCTTCATTTATCCCAGTGCTCTCATGATCGGATTTTATACCAGCTGTTATGTACGCAGACAGGTCTTTCCCTCTAACAAGCGGAGCATGTCCATCAATTTGCTTTTCACCAGCGACTGCGATCTTTTTTAACACTTGCAGATCGTGATAAATCACACCTGGGAAATTCATCATTTCTCCAACCCCCAAAACTCTTGGGTGATCTATCCATTTCTTCATCTTCTCCGCTGTTACGGCAGCACCTGAAGTCTCAAGATGTGTTGCAGGAACACAGGAAGGTATCATAAAAAAAACATCAAGGGGAAGACCTGCGGTGCTGTCCATCATGAATTGAAGACCTTCAAGCCCCATGACATTAACAATCTCATGTGGATCAGCAACAACGGTTGTAGTACCCATTGGCAAAACAGCACGAACAAATTCGGCAGGATAGAGCATTGAACTTTCTATATGCACATGTCCATCAATAAGTCCGGGTGCCAGGTAACTTCCGTGCAGGTCTTCAATTTCTAAAGCATTATACTCCCCAAAACCGACAATTTTGCCTCCATAAATAGCAACATTTGTATCAATAACTTCACATGAAAAAAGGTTAACTAACTTTACGTTCCGGAGAAGGAAATCAACGGGAATTTCACCATGCGACGCTTTTATAAAATCTTCAATAGACATTTAAAAATCTCCTTCTTTATAATATAAAAAAAATTTTTAATCCTGAAAGTTGAAAATAAGAACAGGCAAAAGGATATAGCCTTTTCAAAAAGATATGAAATAATTTAATAATTACGAAATGGATTATCGGCAGTTATTTGAAAACCATAGAGAAATATCGGAATTTCCCTGTTTCATAGGATCTAAATTCTTAATGAAATCAGCAAGAGTATCTAAATCGAACTCCAACTGATAATATTTCAAACACCATGCAAGCATCAATAGTACAAGAGTTCTATTCTTACTGCTGAAAGGTTCTCCATCGATAAGATAGTATACAAACCATCCTAACTGAGTATAGAGATCCTTTCTATTTGATAATCTCTCTCCAAGAAAACATGTTAATGAACCACCGCCGGGAAGAGCTACTACAGACTTTAAAGCATCTATATTCCTGACTCCTGATTCACCACCTATCTTCTGGGCAACTAACCAATTAACATAACATAGAAGTTTTAGCTGTTTAGTCTGATCTTTAGTCATCGATGCCTCCCATCACATCTTCATACTCAGTTAGCGTGTCCTCAATTTGTTTCAAATGATCAGGGTCATAATCATCGGGGATACTAACTTTAATGGTTTTAAGTGTAACCTCTCTTCTTCCTTTATCAACTGTTAAATCAATCTCCGAGCCAAAGTCCCAGTTCATTGCACGGGTTACTTCTCTTGGAAGAAGTACACCTCTACTTGAACCCACCCGAATGATTTTTCTTTTCACATTTTACCTCAATAAATTAATTTAATTATCATTCTTCACTATCTTTTATATTTGCAAGGACTTCCTTATAATCGCCAAGGAACTGGTTGAAATCCTCGAAATAGGTCTTTTCTTTCATCTCTTTCTTCTTAGGCTGTCGCAGTACAACTTTTTCATCTTCTTCATCAAGAATCAAATCGATTTCATCACCAAAATCCCATTCCATATCTTTGATAACATCTTTAGGTAATAAAATACAAAGGCTTGCTCCAACTCTAACAATTTTCCTTTTCATTTGGTTGCCCCTTATAAGGTTAACAAATACATATCAAAATAAAGTAAATAATTATAAAAATCAAGTGTTGTTTAAAATAAAGTCTCTTTTTAAAATAATAAGCATTACAATATATGAAAATATCGTATATATTTTATTATCACTCATACATGTTTTGAGTTCAGAATTCTAAGGATGATTTAAAAAGTTATAACCTGTTCATTGCTCTTCGTCGTCCGACTCATATCTTTCAGACCATAATTTCCTTAATCTCTCTTTGATATGCGTTTCCCGACCTTGAGACGAAGGTTTATAGAATGCCTTAGGTTTTATACACTTTGGAAAATAATTATCTTTTATAAAGTGACCCGGATGATTGTGAGCATATTTATAATCCTTTCCATAATTGAGGTCTCGCATAAGACCGGTAGGTGCATTTCTAAGATGAAGCGGAACATCAGGCATTTCCCCATTCTTAATTTCTTTCTTAGCGTTAGTCAACGCCATGTAGGAAGCATTACTTTTTGGAGCAGATGCTAAATATGTCGTTGCTTGAGATAGAACAATTGCCGCTTCGGGCATACCAATTGAATTAACCGCTTGGAACGCTGAATTAGCAAGCGTAAGCGCCGATGGGTCTGCATTCCCGATATCCTCACTGGCTAAGATAATCAAGCGTCGAGCAATAAATAGTGGATCTTCTCCACCCTCAAGCATTACAGTTAGCCAGTAAACAGCTGCATCAGGATCACTGCCTCGCACACTCTTGATAAAAGCTGAGATTACGTCATAATGGTAATCACCTTTTTTATCATAAAGCAAATGACGCTGCTGGAGAGCTTCTTTGATCAGTGGCAGTGTGATACGCATAGGTTTATTTTCATCTGGTGAGGATATCTGATACGATATTTCTATCGCATTAAGTAATTTGCGGGCATCGCCATTAACATTCCGCAAGAGGAATAGCCGGGCAATATCATCAATACCTATTGAATATTTCCGCAGGATAATATCTTTTCTTAGAGCGCGGTCTAAAATAATGTTCAACTCTTTCTCGCTTAATGTCATTAGCTTAAGCACCTTACATCTTGAAAGGAGTGGCGATATCACTTCAAAAGAAGGATTCTCCGTTGTCGCTCCAATCAGAGTTAAGGAGCCATCCTCGACAGCATGAAGAAGTGCATCCTGCTGAGCCTTATTAAACCTGTGAATTTCATCTATAAAAAGTATTGTTGTAACTACGGAGTTACGGTTAATATGCGACTGATCAATTATTGTACGCACTTCTCTAACGCCAGATGAAACGGCGCTAAGCTGGTAAAATTTTGCACTTATCTGTGTGGATATCAGTTTGGCGAGTGTTGTTTTCCCGGAGCCTGGCGGACCCCACAAAATCATTGAAAAAATTTTCTTGTTTTCAAGTACTTTACGGAGAATTTTACTTTTTCCTGTAAGGTTTTTTTGACCGACAAAATCCTCAATTTTCGTTGGTCGCATCCTCTCAGCTAGTGGCGGAGGTAGAATCTGTTTATCCTGTTCTTTATTAAATAAATCCATAGTCAATTGGGATTTCTCCAGGTCTTCTCGTTCCGTGGCTCCCCGCCTGTCCGGCAGCCGCCGGACGGCAATCATGTCGGGCAGGTGCTACGGAACAGGTTGAAGGTTGCAGAGTACCTGCCCGACGGTCAGGCGGGCAACCCTGCAACCAGAAAAAATTCAAGTCAGGAAGAGGAGGTTTCTAAGGGTTTTAAAACTACAATAGTAGCACCCCAACCTCCTGCATTTCCTTCTGCTAATTTAAAAGAAATCACTTCCGGCAAGCGATTAAGGACAGAATGAACTACTCTCCGCAAGGTTCCTGTACCTTTACCATGAACAATTCGAGCCTCAGTGATTCCTCTTTGCCTGCAAGCTTCTAAGTAATCAGGCACTAATTTTTTAACTTCACGTGGCTGGAAAGTATGCAAATCCAGTACACCATCTATCGGTAAATCAATTGTTTCAGATTCTTCTATTTGCCTTTTCATAGTTCTATTTTGTAACCGTTCACGGAACGTTGAAATTAGAAATTTGAAATTTGGTCTTCATGCTTTTGTACTGTTGATGAACGCATTTAATTTTGGGCCGAGTTTTTTCCCGAGGGGACTCTCCAAAGGAGTCCTACGTGACCTGCGGAGCAACTATTGCTTTGTATTCTGTTGCGCTTGACTCAGATAAAACTTTTCTTCTGATAAGTTTTCGCAACCATGATTTGGTTTCTTCAAATGAACCTCTTGAATATAGATAGAACTTTTTCCTGTCAGCGGGGGTATATCGACCATACCCTTCCGCTATATTCGCAGCTATGCTGTCAGATGATCGTATTATCTGATAGCCCACTGTGTTCTGAACCTTTTTGTTCCACTTATCAAAGTCGTGCCAGACCATATCTGATAACGCTTCCGCCAGT
>DAOUYY010000185.1 GCA_030665885.1 Fidelibacterota bacterium | reverse complement strand
TTTCTATCGATTATGAATCTATATTACCAGATTGAATATAGAAGAATATTAACTAAAAAATAATTAAAAAATTATTCAGGGAAATATTGTGCAGATTGGAACTAACTGACAATAGATTTGGTAAAAAGTTTTAGATAATTTTACAAAACAGGAATAAAAGATATGCCGATAGACAAACTTTATAACGAACCTCCAAAGACACTAAAAGATTATTCAAGGATTATATTTAAGGAGTGAATGGTGGGTAATATTTTTCACCATAATTGTTTTCTCATTTACTGTCTTCAAAACATTCTCATCTACACCTGTTTACAAGTCCGGTGCAGTAATTATGATTGAAGATAAGAATAAGGTAGCGATTGTATTCAATTTTGGTGAGAGAACAAATTCGTATACTATTGCAAATGAAATTGAAATAATAAAATCTCGATTTGTAGCAGAATCAGTGGTAAAAGAGCTTTGGAACTCAAAGCATCGAAATAATCTTTACATTTTTGGTACAAGAAAGTTTAAGCCGCGGGGACAACGCGCAAGACGTTTTGTCAAGAAGGTTTTTACACTTGGGTTATTGCAGCAATATCCTGATTCGGTAAAACAATACAACGGTACTTTAACAGAAGAAATTCTCCAATCACTTGCAGGAGCAATTCGAAGTAGCGTTGATGTATCAAACAGGCAGAAAACGAATATCCTTGATATTAGCATGGTCAGTGCTAATCCCGGGGAAGCAAAACTTCTAACAAATACATTTGTTCATGCTTATCAAAAGAGTGATCGCGAATTGAGTTCAACTGAAATTAAAGGTTTGAAACAATTTCTGATTGAACAGCTTAATAAGAAGGAAGAAGAACTTGCCCATGCAGAAGAAGCTGTGAAGAAATATCAAGAGGAAGAGCTGGTTTTTGGTTTGGATGCTCAGGCGTCTCTGGTACTCGGAATAGCTTCTAATGATTCTTATTATTATTATTACAAGTACTACTATTATTCCTCTGATGGTGACTCTAAACAAAAGAAGAAACGCAAAAAACCAAACCGCAAATAACTCCCAATCACCCATTTCCCTGTTCTCAAAACTTCTTAGCGGTGAAAGAATAAAACACTCTTAATCTGTTTCAGCGAAATAATAATAATTTACTACCGCCCTTAAATGACTCGTCCGGAAGGGTGGAGGTTATTGACTTTTATCTTTTTTAGTTCATCGATTTTTGAATTGCCAGTGGCCATAGCGGAATCGGTTCCATAGCAATACACTGGCCCGAGTGGTTATTATCCCTAAAGTGTTTGCCAGTAAATCATTGGTATTAAAACCCGGGCCACCCCACCAACCTGCCTTTTCTTCGGGAATGTATCCGTCTTTGATTTCCCATATTGCCGTAGCTACAAATGTAAATAAATCTGATTGCCACCAGGATAGGGATTCATCCATTTTACGGGTTATGAAAGAGGTTGTTAACATCCGAAAGGCAATCTTGTCATAACCATAGTCCTGAAACAACAATTGCGATGGTTCTTCCCTCCATTGAAAATAATCCTGCCCACTGGTTGTAATGGGAAGCATTACTATAAAAAGTATAATCAATAAAGTAAATCGTGTTAATAAAGGTCTGAGTAAATTTTGATTATGATATAAATTCATATATTTTCCCTTCTTTTCTCATATTTCAAGTGTCACTAATATTATCGGTTAGAATTCGAATAAGTTTAGTCTATATTACCAATTATTGCGTTATTACAATTTAAATTATCCTGACCGGCTACCCATAGTTATACGCTACTGCTCACTGAAAAATGCAAAGTGAAAAATAAAAGAAATGAGCCTTCAGATCTTTTATTAGACTTTGGAGTGGAAAATTAAATTAGTTTTGCGACTCAACAGAACCGACGTAGGACGTTATATCGGCAGACAATTAACATGCCTCTGGGATATCAGTAGATGCTAACTCTGAAGAAGCGTATGGCGCTGAGAGTCATACTGATTTTATTTACCCCGTTAGATAAATACATGTTATATTGGATTATAAAATGATTAAAATAGAATTGTTTAAAACAATTCACTGTTGTATCAGTGGAATATCTCACGGGGTGAATAAGTTAAAAATTGTCATACTCGAAGAGTCTGTAAGAAAAGAACTACGAGAATCCTTTTACTAGTTACGTTTGATCAAGAAATCAAGGTTTAACCAGCCTGCCAAAGTAGTATGGCTGGCAGGTTCCCCGCCTCCTGGGTTGTGCCAGATTGATACCCCACTGATTGCGGCGGAGTAATTCATTGTCACAGAGTAAAGTATTGAATAGATAGACAAATCAAATAAGGGGTAGTCTTATAGTTTGCAACAGGTGAAATCTAATTACTGCCTATGGGAATACGCCTGTTTGCGTAGTATCATTAGTTTTTGTTCCAGTTCTGTCCGACCACCACCAATAAGGACACACATCACGAACATGCCCACAATCGATCCTAAGATAAATAATAGAATGTAACTCATCTATCGCTCCTTATTATTAATACAGTGATTTCTATCTCCGGTATCATAGTGATCTCTTTAATACATTACTGCTATTTATTTACTTATACTCCATAACTCAAACTAATATAAAACACCTGACAGAAATTATGAAATTTATATAAGATATTGATTAATAACATCTTATGGATTTTCTTTTCAAATCATTAGTAGGAAATAAATTCCGTGTACAGAAAAAATTACCGCATCAGATTGAAAACAATAAATCAATGGGAGGAACCTCAGTCCAAACTTTTAACCGGGTAGTAGTGACTCGGTATACATATTGGAATTTTTTTTCTTCACTTCTTATCGGTCGAAAGAGTTTTTTCTTTAGCAAAATGAACTAAAAAAAATGCGGGTTTCAGTATTTATCAATAATCGGGAAAAACGATTAATAATCATTAAAATTCAATAAAAATAATGAGTCTACTTAAGAAATTGTAATGAGTAATTTTGAGCATAATGTATTGTAATCCCTTCCTATTAAAATTCTATATGTTGTATACATCGTCGTGAATGAATACCTTTCTTTCACACAGGAATCCTTCGGATAATACAACTCATTAATAATATGAACTCTATTTATAGAACCTTATTTATGTACAATCCGGGTTGGTTGCTTTTTAAGGACATAATTGTACCCATTCAGGGTCCATTTTCCATGCACAAACCGATTCCACAGTAGGATACTGAGGCGGTGTGTAGTAATGCCGATTACATTAGCCAGGACGTCATTGAGAGCGAACCCCTCGCCACCTATCGCTCCGGCCTTTTCCCAGGGAACCAGTGCATCCTTTATTTCCCAGGTCAATCCTAATCCAAAGATCAATGCATCGGACTGCCACCATGTCATCTTATAGTCAAGCAAATCGGCAATATAAGCACTGCCCAGCATATGTGCTTCTGTGGCATACGGTTGTCCTTCACAGAACAGAGGACACCCACTCATCCGCCACTGCATATATTCCTGAGCAGAAAGCGAGGCAGAGAAAAAAAAGGAAAATAAAGAGATGAGAAGAAACAAAGGAATCAACTTTTTAGAATATAATGTTCTAGCCATGCAGTATCCTTTCATTCGGATTTCAATCACCTACTCCTAATTATCGGTAACAATCGGAGATTCTTTAGAAATGATTGATAGAAATGATGCCCGAAAACAGAGGGATCCTCCCGAGTCCTATGTGACCTGATGGGAAAGGATCTCCAAAACAAGTAACAAGGGATCATCCTTCGCAATTGCTACGGTGGACAAGAAAGTAATCATTCGTGATATGTGTAAATGATAAATAAGGTCGAGGTTAAGGCCGAGTTTGTATAAATCGTTTAAGGAGAATATCAAAACTCAAATGTCAAATGAAGATGGGTTCGTAAAAAGAGGTAAAAAGGTCCTTCCCTACTTCTGTAATGTTGAGCGTAGACGAAACATCTTCGATAGATATAGAAAGAGATTCTTCGGCTTCGCTCAGAATGACACTATGAGGTACTTTTTAAGTGGACTCATGACTATTTCACTGGGCAAGAGGATTCGTAACAGAGACACAGAGCCATCTAGAATATGGGAAAAGAGTTGGGTATTTTAAAAATGAGGACGTAGAGAGATTAGATAAAATTTCGAATAACATTTTCAGAGATTTGAACAAAATAATCTTATCCCTGAAGCCTCAACCTCAACCTTGACCTCAACCTTGACCTCAACCTGTAACTGAACCTTTGGATTTTAAGAACCGAATCCCGTTTAGTCGCTTTGCTCCGGTTCAAAGAACTCCTTTGGAGAAACGGGATGTTTAAAATTTGTGCTTTGAAATTTGGATTTTAATCTTGACCTCAACCTTCCCTATAGCGAAGCGTATGGAGTGTCTCTGATCCAAAGGATCTCCGGAGCGGTGAAGAAAAGAAAATGAAAAAAGGGACAAAGAGCATGGGTGATGTTGAAAATGGTACATAGCATAACTGAAACTGAAAGAGAAAAGATAAAAAGTGAGATTTCACATCTATTAGTGAATGCTGAAGAGGTAATATATTCATAATTGTCTCAATTGAGGCGGCAATAGATATGTGCAATCATCTAATCTCAAGAAATAGATGGAGAGTGCCTGAGGACTATGCTGATACTTTCAAGGTGATGGGTGAAAAAGGAGTATTCTCAAAGGGCTTTCAGGAAAATATTCATGATATCGAGGAATTTGTCGCTGCGTTCATGAAGTTCATCTCGAATAAGGATGACAAGTAAGCAGTAAGAAGTAAGCATTAAGAAGTAAGCATTAAGAAGTAACCAGTAAGCATTAAGAAGTAAGCATTAAGAAGTAACCAGTAAGCAGTAAGAAGTAAGCAGTAAGAAGTAAGCAGTAAGAAGTAAGCAGTAAGAAGTAACCAGTAAGAAGTAACCAGTAAGCAGTAAGAAGTAAGAAGTATGTATCGTCCTGAAATAGGTTGACACAAAATAAGGAGAAAGAGAATATGTCAACCGGGACTTATTATCGTTACAGTAATTCTTTCAAGCAGAAAGTAATCAGAGAGATTGAAGATGGTTTGATAAGTATTGCAGAATCATCCAGAATCTACGATATTAGCGTTGGAGGCATCTATAAATGGCTTCGTTCGTTTGGGAAAAATCATTTAACCTGCCCGTCCGGTCAGGCGGGTAGGAAAGGTAGTTTGGGTGCAAAAGCGAGATGAGATTGACAAGAT